>DYQV01000066.1 GCA_020719105.1 Rikenella microfusus | reverse complement strand
CCAGTGACCCCTACCCTGTCAAGGTAATGCTCTAAACCAACTGAGCTAGTGGAACGTTGGTGCAATTTACGCATTGGTGCAATTGCAAACAATACATAAGGCAATATTTATTAGCTCTTTTTGCCAAAAATCTACTTTCCAACCAGATACATCAAATCCGGTTTTGATTTTATCAACTCAAACTCTATATTTGTGGGTTTTAAAAAATAGATTATTATACTTTTATATGAGCAGCAAATTTCCTGAATACAAGCAACTTGACTTATCGCAGATAAATAAGGATGTGTTGAAAGAATGGACCGACGACGATACGTTTCACAAAAGCATGAGCACCCGCGCCGGAAAAGAAACCTTTGTTTTCTTCGAAGGACCTCCTTCGGCCAACGGCCAGCCGGGCATTCACCATGTGATGGCCCGTGCCATTAAGGATATTTTCTGCCGTTACAAAACCTTGCAAGGATACCAGGTAAAACGCAAAGCCGGATGGGATACTCACGGGTTACCCGTAGAATTGGGCGTTGAAAAAATGTTGGGTATTACCAAAGAAGACATCGGGAAAACCATAACCGTGGCTGAATACAACGACGCCTGCCGCAAAGAGGTAATGAAATACACCGACCTTTGGGAGGACCTTACCCACAAAATGGGCTACTGGGTAAACATGGACGACCCCTATATTACTTACGATAACCGCTATATAGAGTCGTTATGGTTCTTGCTCAAAAAAATGTACAGCCAAGGCTTGTTGTATAAAGGATACAGCATTCAGCCCTATTCACCCGCTGCCGGAACCGGACTTTCAACCCACGAACTGAACCAGCCCGGATGCTATAAAGATGTGAAAGACACCACCGCTACGGTTCAATTTACTGTGGTGCGCAACCCAAAAAGCGAACGTTTTTTCGAGGGTACCGAAAAGCTCGCCATCATGGCCTGGACCACCACTCCCTGGACCTTGCCTTCGAACACCGCCTTGGCCGTTGGCCCCAACATTACCTATGTAAAAATAAAAAGCTTTAACCCCTATACCGGCGAGCCCGTTTCGCTGATAATGGCCTCCGATTTAGCCGATAATTATTTCAGCCCTAAAAATGCCGAACTGGAGTTTGATGCCTACCAACCGGGCGATAAAAAAATCCCTTTTAAAAAGGTGTCCCAATACAAAGGAACCGAACTCGAAGGGCTTAACTACGAACAACTGATTCCTTGGGTTAAGCCTATGGGCGATGCTTTCAAGGTGGTAGTGGGCGATTTTGTTACCACCGAAGACGGTACCGGAATTGTGCACATTGCCCCAACCTTTGGTGCCGACGACGACCGTGTGGCCAAAACCTCCGGCATTGCCCCTTTATTGCTTATAGATAAAGAAGGAATCCGCCGTCCGATGGTTGATTTAATCGGCAAGTTTTACAAAATTGAGGATCTGGATCCCAACTTTGTGTCTGAATTTGTGAATGTTGATTTATATAAAGAGTATGCCGGCCGTTTTGTTAAAAACGCTTACGACCCTTCGTTGGTTGACGATGATGCCACGTTGGATGTGGATATTTCGGTGATGCTTAAAAAAGAGAGCAAAGCGTTCAAAGTAGAAAAACACATACACAATTATCCCCATTGCTGGAGGACCGATAAACCCGTGCTGTATTACCCCCTCGACAGTTGGTTCATTAAAACCACAGCCATAAAGGACCGCATGATTGAACTCAACAAAACCATTAACTGGAAACCCAAAAGCACCGGCGAAGGCCGTTTTGGCAAATGGCTCGAAAATTTGGTGGATTGGAACCTAAGCCGTTCGCGCTATTGGGGAACACCGCTTCCTATCTGGATTAGCGAAGACGGAACGGAACAAAAGTGCATCGGTTCTACCGAAGAATTGATGGGTGAAATTGAAAAAGCCATAAACGTCGGTTTCATGCAAAAAAACCCATACCAAGGGTTTCAGGTGGGCAACAACAGCAAAGAAAACTACGATAAAATTGACCTCCACCGTCCTTATGTCGACGATATTGTGCTGGTTTCCGATAAAGGCCAAAAAATGTTCCGCGAAAAAGACTTGATCGATGTTTGGTTCGATTCCGGTGCAATGCCCTATGCCCAATGGCACTGGCCTTTTGAGCATGAAAAAGATTTTAATCAATTGTATCCGGCCGATTTTATAGCCGAAGGGGTTGACCAAACCCGTGGATGGTTTTTTACCCTGCATGCGGTTTCCACTATGATTTCAGATAGCGTTGCCTTTAAAAACATCATTTCCAACGGATTGGTGTTGGATAAAAACGGGAACAAAATGTCGAAACGGTTAGGCAATGCGGTAGATCCATTTGAGGCCATTGAAAAACACGGTTCCGATCCGTTACGTTGGTACATGATTACCAATGCGCAACCATGGGACAACCTGAAATTTGATATGGACGGGGTGGACGAAGTAAAACGTAAATTCTTTGGAACCCTTTACAATACCTATGGATTCTTTGCCCTTTACGCTAATGTTGACGGATTTAACTACCGTGAAAAGGAAATTTCTTTGAGCGAACGGCCGGAAATTGACCGTTGGATTATTTCACTTTTGAATTCCTTAATAAAGGAAGTTAACGAATCGTACGAATCGTATGAACCGACCCGAGCCGGCCGTGCTATCCAAAATTTTGTGAACGATAACTTAAGCAACTGGTATGTGCGGTTAAACCGGAAGCGGTTCTGGGGAGGTGAGTACAATCAGGATAAGATTGCGGCATATCAAACACTTTATACTTGTTTGGAAACAGTGGCGGTATTAGCTTGCCCAATTGCACCTTTCTTTACCGACCGTTTGTTTAAAGATTTAAGCGCTTCTACCGGACGAAACCAAGGGATGTCGGTTCATCTGACCACATTCCCGGTTGAAAACGAAGCATACATTGACATGGATTTGGAAGATCGCATGAATATGGCGCAGCGCATTTCATCCATGGTGCTTGGGTTGCGGAGAAAGGTAAGCTTGAAAGTGCGCCAGCCGCTCAATAAAATATTGATTCCGGTTTTGAATGAGAATACTGCCCGCCAATTGGATGCCGTTAAAAACATCATTCTAGCCGAAGTGAACATCAAAACCATGGAATACTTGGATGATACTTCGGGGGTATTGGTAAAAAAGATTAAACCCAACTTTAAAACGTTGGGTCCCAAATACGGTAAAAACATGAAGCCCATTGCCGATTTCATTGGTCAAATGAACCAAGCCGATATTGCAACAATGGAACGTGAAAACCAAATTAAGGCCGCAGTTGCCGGACAGGATGTGGTTATTACCATTGATGATGTAGAAATTCTTTCAGAGGATATCCCGGGTTGGCAGGTTGCCAACGATGGTCCTTTAACGGTAGCCATTGATATTACGGTAACCGAAGAGTTGCGAAACGAAGGCATTGCCCGCGAATTCATTAACCGGATTCAAAATTTGCGGAAAGACAGTGGTTATGAAGTAACCGATAAAATTTTGGTTCAAATTATGGATCATCCTGAAATTTCAGCAGCTATTACCGAACACAAAAGTTATATTGGAGTTCAAACCTTGGCTAAAACCATAGAATTGGTTGCAAATTTGGAACAAAATACGGCTAAACTCGTAGAACTCGATGATTCGATAACTACTTACATTAGAATCGTTAAGGTGTAATTGTTAATAATTTTTTGGTAAATAAAGAAAGAAGCGTGAGTTGCAGATGGCATTTTTTACTACTTTAGGCATCTTTAAAAATTAAAGCTATGACAGACGAAAAAATTAAAACCCGATATTCCGATGAGGAGCTTGCTGAGTTCAAGCAACTTATTGTGGACAAGCTTGATAAAGCACAGAAAGATTATGACACCTTGAAAAGTGCCCTTTCGCATTCCGATGGAAACGATACTTTAGATACTTCTCCTACTTTTAAGGTTTTGGAAGAAGGTGCCATGGTGCTATCACGTGAAGAAACAGGGAAATTAGCGCAGCGTCAGGAAAAATTCATTCAGCATTTAAAAGCCGCTCTAATTCGCATCGAAAACAAAACTTATGGTATTTGCCGCGAAACCGGAGAATTGATTTCTAAAGATCGCTTGCGTGCCGTGCCTCATGCAACATTGAGTATTGATGCAAAACGGAATCAAAAATAAAAAAACTTGTTAAAAAGCACATAAGAGGGGATCAAAAGGTTCCCTCTTTTTCAATTTTATAAATACAATATAAACCATGTCAAAAGGGCGTTTATCAATACTTGTTATTCTATTTGTTTTACTCTTCGATCAAATTCTGAAAGTTTGGATAAAAACCAATATGATGATTGGCGAAGAATATCGGATTGCCGGTAACTGGTTCATTATTCATTTTACTGAAAATAACGGGATGGCTTTTGGTCTGGAATTTTTTGGGAAAATTGGAAAATACCTGCTAAGCATTTTCCGAATTGTAGCCGTAATTTTCATTGCCTATTATTTAACCAAATTGGTGAAAAAAGAAGTCAAAATTGGCTTTCTGATTGCTGTTTCGCTTATTTTTGCAGGAGCAACAGGAAACATTATCGACAGTGCCGTTTATGGAATACTTTTTAATCACAGCAATTATCAAATAGCCGAATTTTTGCCACAAGCCGGTGGTTATGCCAGTTTTTTACAAGGAAAGGTTGTTGATATGTTATATTTTCCCATAATAAATACCCACTGGCCATCCTGGTCACCAATTAATCCCTCCGAACAATTTATATTCTTCCGTCCGGTATTTAACATTGCCGACACAGCCATAAGTACCGGAATGCTGATGATTTTGGTGTTTTTCAGGAAAACCCTTCAAAACGAACTTTAAATCGCGAGCTTTTGCAACGCAACCAAAAAATCATGAAATGGGATAAACTCTTGTCCCCCGCCCGATTTGGAAAAGATAATCCGGAGATTACGGAACCCGATT
Organism: Rikenella microfusus; assembly: GCA_020719105.1. Classification (GTDB taxonomy): domain Bacteria; phylum Bacteroidota; class Bacteroidia; order Bacteroidales; family SZUA-534; genus GWE2-40-63. The sequence continues at coordinate 5,973 of DYQV01000066.1, read as the reverse complement.
TGTTCCGCTCGGAATTTCAGCGCGATTACGACCGCATCATTTTTTCTTCACCATTCCGCCGGTTGCAAAATAAAACACAGGTTTTCCCTTTGCCCGGAAGTGTTTTTGTACATAACCGCCTCACCCATAGCCTCGAAGTAGCTAGCGTAGGTCGCTCGTTAGGAAACCGGGTTGCGTCTGATTTAATTAAAAAGAACCCAAACCAATTGTTACTTAGCGAAATTGGTTCCATTGTTGCCACAGCAAGCCTGGTGCACGACATGGGAAATCCACCGTTTGGACATGCCGGGGAAAAAGCCATTTCCGATTTCTTTGTTAACGGAGCCGGAGCTGAATTTAAAAACCCGGTATCACATGCTCAATGGACTGACTTAAACCACTTCGACGGAAATGCCAATGCCCTGCGGTTGCTAACCCACACGTTCAATGGGCGTAGAAAAGGCGGTTTTGTTTTAACTTATGCTACATTGGCCAGTATGGTTAAATACCCGTTTAGTTCTTTGGAGCGGACTAAAAAAAACAAGTACGGCTTTTTCGATACAGAAAAAGGAATTTTTTCCGAAATAGCCAACAAAACAGGATTAATCCCCGATTTAAAAGGGGTGGGTTCCTATTTTCGCCATCCTTTGGTTTACTTGGTCGAGGCTGCCGATGATATCTCCTATCAAATAATGGATATTGAAGATGCCCATAAGCTAGGAATATTGTCCACTGAACGAACCACCGATTTGTTGATGTCTTTTTTTGATCCGTCAACGGAAAGGGCATTTATCGAAAAAAAGAATCAAATTTATGGCGAAGTTACCGATCGCAACGAACAGATTGCTTTCCTAAGGGCTTCGGTTATCAATCATTTGGTGCATCAGGTGGCGATACTCTTTATTGACAATGAGGAACTACTTTTAAGGGGCAGCTTTCCCGGAACTCTGGCTGATGGGTTGGTGGGTGCATCAAAGCAGGCGCTTTCGGATTGTTCAACCGTTGCCTTGAATGAAATTTATAACCACCGATCGGTAATTGAAGTGGAAATTACCGGATACAATGTGCTCAACACCTTGTTAACCGAATTTATGGGTGCGGTGTTTCAACCTCGCGGCACCTATTCAAAAAAACTGCTTTCCATTTTGCCTCAACAATATCAGGAAACCCATACCAACGATTATGAACGGATACGGTCGGTACTCGATTTTGTATCGGGAATGACCGATTTGTATGCCCTCGACTTATACAAACTAATTAAGGGGATTGGGGTTTGAGTGGTTTGTAACACCAAAGCTACAAACGGCGGACAGTAGAAAGAAAAAGCTGTTCTCAATTTAATTTTATATTTTTGATTGTTCGCGATTCGCGAATTGAAATTAATATCGCCTAAAGCAATAAGGTAATTGGAGTTATCAATCAATTAAAATAAATTACACAAGAATTACACAGATGTCGGATATAAGTGTGCTGTGTTGCATTTAAAAAACTTGTTTTGTACGATAAAATGCCGTACACTTGTAAAAAATAAAATTATGGAATCACAATTAATAAATAAAGATGAGCGAGTTGAGATAAGAATTTCTTCTTATGATAAACGAATTTTTCGGAAAGCTCAAAAATTAAGTGGGGATAAATCTTTTAGCAGTTTTATTCTTCGGATTGTTAAAGAACAGTCCGAAGAAATAGTTGCAAAAAAGGACAGAATTATTGTAAGTGAACGGGATCGCAAGAAATTTTTTGATGCTGTATTTGGGAATAATAAGCCGAATGAAAATTTAGTTGAAGCAGCTAAAAAGTATAAATTTCAAACAACACTCAAGTGAAAATTCAACTTTTAGAAAAGACCCATAATAGAAAAGATTTCATTTGTGACGAAGATTCATTAACAGAATATATTAAAAAACAGGTTAATCAAGATATTCGCAAACGATTGGCAACTTGTTTTGTTGCAATCGATAACAAACAAAATGTAATTGGTTATTATACTTTAACAAGTGAAAGTCTTGGGCGAGAATTAATACCTGAAAAATATTTAAAACAAGTACCAAAAAACTATAATGCTCCGGTTATATTGTTAGGTCGATTAGCAAGAGACATTACAACAAAAGGAACAGGACTTGGAGAACATCTTCTTCTTGATGCACTATTTAGGAGTTACAATTTGTCGAATGAGAGTGTTGGAGCAATGGCTGTAGTTGTAGATCCGATAAACGAAAAGGCTATTGAATTTTATAAAAAGTATGGATTTGAACAACTGCCAGATAGTGAAAAGATGTTTCTCCCAATGAAAGTTATTGAACAACTAATATAGAAAAACGCAACACAACATGCTGTGACGGATATGTTATTGTATTGAAGCCCCCATTTAGCCAAGTGGAACAATCAGCACGAAACCTTGCCATTAACCGATATAAACTTTAATTCCATGAAAAAACTAATTCCTTTCAACATGAATCAATACATTATCGGGTTATCCCTGTTATTAATAGTGGCATCGTGTGCCCCAAAAGAGAAGCCGTTGGTAGATTTATATGGCAAACCTGTTGAAAAACAAACGGTTTATTCTCACCAGCAAAGCCCAACGGACTCATTGCTCCGCTACTCTTTTTATTTGCCCAATTCCTATAATGGCAAAGACCGTTTGCCGGTGCTCTTTTTTTTCGATCCGCATGGCGACGGAAGCCTACCCTTGAAAAACTACCAATCGCTGGCTAACAACTATGGTTACATCCTAATTGGTAGCAACAATATTAAAAATGGGTTATCCGGTTCTTATGCTTTTTCTGTTTTTCAACAATTGCTTAATGAAACCCAATCGCGGTTTTTAATTGATAACAAACGCATTTTTACCTCTGGCTTTAGCGGTGGAGCTAAACTGGCTATTATTTTTGCTCAGCAGCTTCCGCAAATTGCCGGCGTAATTGCTTGCGCAGGCAGCATCCCATTTAATGGGGATGAATTGACCCGGTTTTATTATGTGGGCATGGTTGGCCTGGCCGATTTCAATTACCTGGAAGAACAGCAGTCCTTTTCGGCGTTCGATAAAAAAGGAATTGACTATACCGCCATCACTTTTGCCGGAAAACACGAATGGCCTCCTGTGGCTGAGTTTAATTTGGCTTTTTCCGGTTTGGAACTTTTCTGTATGAAAACCAACCGTACTCCTAAAAACGAAAAATGGATGAATGCCCTTTGGACTCAAATGCAGGATAGCATCAACTCCTGTGAAAAAAACCAGGAATCTATTGCTGAAATGCTGACTTTACGCCAAACCGAGCGTTGGTTTAATGGCATACGAAACATTTCAGACATAAAAATACAACAAGCCTCATTGAAACAAAATCCTCAATTCACAAAACAGGTAACTAAGCGGCAGGCGTTGCTTCAAAAGGAAATTGCCCTGCGATCGGAATTTATAAAAGCCATTGAATTGCGCGACTTGGAATGGTGGCAAACTGAAGTATCCCGTTTCAATGAAACTACATCAAATTCGGACAAAGAGGTAGCTTTAATAGGTCGGCGTTTATTAAACTATTTAAGCATGGCTTCATTTATGCTTACTAAGAATGATTTGGATGATGGCAAATTAGACGATGCCTTCAAAAAAATTCAAATTTATGAATTAGTTGACACCACCAACCCGGATGTTTATCTAATGTACGCCCGGTATTATTTGCTTTCAGGAGATAAAAAGTTACTGGTTGAAAACTTTAAAAAAGCTCTTTCCCTGGGTTTGGTTTCTTGGGAACAATATGCCAACGATAATTCATGGAGAGACTTGTTTACTGAACCTGAAATACAACCGTTAAAAACTAAAGACTAATAATAAATCCTTGCATTTGATTTATCAGTGAGTCTTCCGTTTTACTAACTTTCCGCTCCTTATTAAATAAAGCACCTCAACTTAGGTTACAGTTGCTTTGCCTACTCAAACTTTTTCAATATCCCTTTAATCGCTGTAAGTTTTTGGTTAAGCAACACTTCGGTTCGGGCTTCGGCCAACAAACGCAGATAGGGCTCGGTGTTCGAAGGGCGGATGTTGAACCACCATTCAGGAAATTCCACCCGGTATCCATCAAAATCGTAGTTGGCCGTGGGCTTTTCGCTGGTAAGAAAATAATTGCGTACAGCATCCATGGCTTCCTGTTTTTTTTCAATCCGAAAATTTATTTCACCTGAGTTGGCATATTTGCGGATGCCGTTTATTAGTTCCGAAAGGGTTTTCCCTTTTGTTTTTATTTTGCTCACAATGTCGAGCACTATTAATGCTGCCATTATGCCGGAATCGGAATAATAAAAATCGCGGAAATAGTAATGCCCAGCCAGTTCTCCACCAAAAATACCGTCAATCTCGCGCAGTTTTATAGCAGCAAAAGCCCGGCCCACACGCCATGTATGCATGGTGGAACCATACGTTGAAATGTATTCTGCCACCGCTTTCGAAGTACGGATGTCTTGCAATACATTGCCTTTCAGCCCTTTTTCTTCGAGAAAATAATGTGCCAACAGACCAATAATCAAATCGGGAGATATGAATTTTCCCTTTTCATCAACAAACATTACCCGGTCGGCATCACCATCAAATATGACTCCAATGTCGCACTGATTTGTGATGACCTGTTTTTTCAACTCCGCCACATTTTCCTCAACCAACGGATTGGGTTCATGATTGGGAAAGCTTCCATCAAGCTCATCGTAAATATATATTGGAGCGTTTCCCAACAAATCCTTAATTAATAAAGCGGCCATTCCATTGGAGCAATCAATAGCAATGTTAAGGTTCGAAATGTCGGCCATATAGTTGCGCTGAAATTCAAGATATTCCGCTTTAATGTCTTTATCCACTATTTTCCCTTTAGTGGCCATTGGAACAATTGGCTCGGTTTGCATCCAATGCCGAATAGTTCCCAATCCGGTGTCAAGCCCAACGGGCAAGGCATTTTCGCGCGATACTTTTAACCCATTGTATTCCTTTGAATTGTGTGAGGCGGTAATCTGTACCGAGGCGGTGAACCCAAGTTTTGCAGTAGCCCAGTAAACCATGGGTGTGGTAGCCAACCCTAGATTGTAAACATCGGCTCCGGCATCGGTAATCCCTTTACACAGGTATTCATAAATTTCGGGTGACGAAACCCTTACATCGCGACCTACCAATACTTTTTTCGATGCAAGTAATCGGGGAATAAAGTACCCTATTTTATACACATCTTCTTTGTTAAAATCGTGGTTGTAAATTCCGCGGATATCGTACGCATGAAAAGCTCCCATAGTCATTCGTTGTTTTAATTTATTTAAGTGTCCGAAAATAATACTTTCCTGATTGTAATCAAAAGACTTTTTTCCTTAATATTTGGGTGTTTTAAGGAATTTAGTTTGTTTCTATCACAATACACCCCGTTTTTTCTGGATGGTCTTGAACCAATTGGTTTGAATTTAGCTTGCGTAAATGAAGATACATTAAACCCGACCCTGTTTAAAACGGCAAGTTGTAGCTTATGACTTATAGCGGGTTAGGCTTTGTGTTTATGTTAAAACCTTTTCAAATTCGTCAATTGTTACTATTTTTGTTCTATGATAGATTTTTAGTTCACGTAAATCACGATCTCCTGATACTAAATAGTTCGCATTGCTTAATTTTGCTAAGGCCAATAAAAAATCATCTTTTGGGTCTCTACAAATCTCATCGTAGTCATTTATTTCATAAACCAGTCCAGTAATTCGAATAAATTTTACAAGATCAGCCACATCGTCTTTCGGAAAATATCGGCGAAATTTTTCTCTACTTGCAACATTTTCCAATTCTAGAATATTTTGTTCTGAAAAAATCAAAGTAATATTAGAATTCACTATAGATTCTTTCAATCCCTTGAGTCTTTTACCAATTAAAAAACTAATAAATAGGTTTGTATCAAGAATCACCCTAATTTTTTTCCCTCTTGGCATAAATTTCCGATCTTACTGACTCAACTTCTTTATCAATTTCATCTTGGG
>DYQV01000065.1 GCA_020719105.1 Rikenella microfusus | reverse complement strand
CTCTCCGAAGGAAGGCTTTGTGTAAAACTTTGTGTTCTTTGTGGTTAAAAAGGATTTTTTCTAAACTTTTCTGAAAAGTAAAAATGAAAACCGAAATACTCTACCTATCTTATGACGGGATGACCGACCCGCTGGGGCAATCGCAGGTGATTCCCTATTTGGCTGGGTTATCGGCTAAAGGGTTTTCCATTACCTTGTTGAGTGCCGAAAAAAAAGAGAACTATACCAAACAAAAAGAAAGCATTCAGCTATTGCTGGATAAGAATGGAATAAAGTGGGTTCCGGTAGGTTATACCAAAAGACCACCGGTGTTTTCTACAATTTTTGACATTTGGAAATTGACCCGTGCAGCTAAGAAAATCCAACGCAAAAAAAACATAGCCATTGTGCACTGCCGTAGCTATATTTCTGCTTTTGTAGGTCTCACACTTCAAAAAAAGGGCTGCCGTTTTGTTTTCGACATGCGCGGCTTTTGGCCCGACGAACGGGTTGATGGAACTATATGGAAACTATCGAATCCTATTTACAAATTAGTTTACACCTTTTTTAAACGCAAAGAAAGGCAGTTTTTAGAACAGGCTGATGCCATAATCAGTCTTACCGAAGCAGCAAAGCAGGAAATGCTGCAATGGCAAATTCCAAAACTTACCGCAGAAAAAATTTCCGTCATCCCTTGTTGTGCCGACTTCAACCACTTTGATTACCGGAAAATAAGCAATCAAACTTCGGCAGATTGGAGAACCCAATTGAATATTCCTTTAAATTCATACATAATTAGTTATCTGGGTTCAGTAGGCACTTGGTATATGCCCTTGGAAATGTTTGATTTTTTTAAAGTACTTTCAATATCAAAACCAGATGCCATTTTCTTGTTCATAACCAAAGATTCGCCCGACTCCATTATTGAAATGGCTCTGAAAAAAGGAATTTCCCAAGGCCAGATAAGGGTTCAACCGGCTACCCGTAACCAAGTGCCCGAATTGCTGAGCATCAGTAATGCATCGCTTTTCTTTATCAAACCGGTTTGGTCGAAAAAAGCCTCATCACCCACTAAAATGGCCGAAATTATGGGAATGGGAATACCGGTAATTACCAATTCCGGTGTGGGTGATGTAGATTTGGTAATGCACCAAAACCCTACTGGAGTGCTCGTTGAAGCTTTTACCTTGGAACATTATCAAAAAGCAGTAACCCAATTGTTGGCTATTACCGATAAAAAAGAGATTGAAGTGCAAGATTTAGCGTGTAAATATTTTTCATTGGAGCAAGGAATTTCTATTTTTGAAACGGTCTATAATTCATTAGACAAATAGATTTGAGATATGAGATATGAGACCGGATCATTTTATTAAAAATATGTGTCAAAAAGTTACTACTCAACAACAAATAAAAGAGGAAAGTAAGAAATAATGAACAATGGTAGATTCAGCAAACAATTTACAACTAAAAAAGAGAATGAGTTGTCTCTTTGCAAAATCGAATCCTTGAGTATTGATAATCGTTTGTTTGAGATGGAACATTTTTTGTTTTATTTTTTTGGGAGGGGAGTAGTTACAGCCAAAGAAACTTTAACATACTTTAAATAAATACAGGAAGCAAACCGTTGCAAATAATCTTAGATAAAACCTAAAACCCCAAGTGAAGAAAAAATTACTCTATATTGCTCCACACCGGCCCGGTCGCTCTCCGGGTCAGCGGTTCCGCTTTGAACAGTTTATGGAATATCTGGAACAACGGGGTTTTGAAATAACTTATACTTATGTACTCAGCCAATGGGACGATCGAATCTTTTACCAAAAAGGTTATTATTTGTTAAAACTTTTCATTGGCTTCAAAGGATTGATTATCCGGGTCCGTGATTGGTTTCGAGCTTCGGAGTATGATGTAATTTTGGTCTATCGCGAAGCCCATTTTATTGGCAGCACTTTTTTTGAAAAGCGATTTGCTAAAAGCAAAGCAACGTTGGTTTTCGATTTTGATGATGCCATTTGGCTCAACGATACCAGTCAGGGAAACAGCAACTTGCAGTGGCTCAAAAAACCGGAAAAAGCCGGAAAAATAATTGCAATGGCCGATTTGGTAATTGCCGGGAACCAATATCTGGCCGATTATGCCCGTTTATTTTCAGATAAAGTTTTAATAATTCCCACCACCATTGATACCGCTTACCACCAACCCTTGCCAAAACCTTCAACCGCCCCAATATGCATCGGCTGGACGGGTAGTTCCACCACCATAAAACATTTTCAAGAGGCACTGCCCATCTTAATAAAACTTAAAGAGAAATACAATTCGCACGTAACTTTTAAAGTGATAGTAGATGTTGACATGGAATGGCCTGATTTGGGTGTAAAAAGCACCCGATGGAATGCTGCTACCGAAATTGACGAATTAAACACCATCGATATTGGCATTATGCCACTGCCCGATGACCCATGGAGCAAAGGAAAGTGTGGATTTAAAGGGATACAATATATGGCCTTGGAAAAACCGGCCGTTTTATCTCCAGTAGGCGTTAACCTCGATATTATTACCGATGGAGTAAACGGTTTTCTTGCCGTTGATGAAACCGAATGGATTGACAAACTTACCCAACTGATTGAATCGGAAGAATTGCGACTTAAAATAGGAAAAGCCGGACGACAAACCATTGTAACCGGCTATTCGTTAGATTCCCAGAAAAAGGTATTGGCTGATGCCTTGGAAAAGATTATCGGCAGCAATTCCTAAAAATTAAATTACTTGGCTTGCCACTTGCAGCGTACCGGAGAATATATGGCCTCCTCGGTTTTCAATACCTTCATGGCTTTTTCAACTACTTTTACATCAAGTCCGGCAGCGGCAGCAATTTCCTGAGTACCCATGGGAGCAGCTTTTGCTTTCATGGCTTTTAATACTTGTTCTTTTGGTTCCATACGTTGATATTTATTAAAAAATTTGACCGAAATTATCGCATCAAATACATTTTACCAAAACCGTTTTTAAAATATTGGTTGGTTCCCGTATCCCGCATTTTTATTTCTTTACCTTGCATACGCGCAAAAACCCTGTAAAAATAAACCCCATTTGCCAAAGCATCGCCAAACATATCGGTGCCGTTCCACGTATATTGGGTAATGTTTTTGCCAATGCTAATGGGGCCAAGTTCTTCCATATAAATTACCTTTACAATTTTCCCTGTTACTGTTAATATTTCAATGCGCATTTCATCAGGAATTTCGCTTCCGGTAAGTTCAAACACAAACTGTGTGGAAGTGCTGAACGGATTGGGATAATTAAACACGTTGGTTATGGTATTTTCATTGATGACCTGAAACGATATCAAGTAATCGTAAAGTCCTGATTCATTGCCAGTAGCATCTTTAGCCTGTACCCGAAGTTCGTAGGTGCCGTCCTGAGTAAAATTTGCCTGATACCTGATATGAGCTTTGTTCTCGGGCAATTGAGCCGGAATAAAACTGATATCCGGATTGCCGGCCATATCCAGCTTATTCTCAATTCCTGTTTGCCGCGATTTGACATACAGGCTAAAAAGTGAGGTATCATTCAAGGCAATAAACTTATTGTCATCGTTGAGTTGGACCATTATTTCCGGTTTGGCCGACACTAAATCACCATCCATAATATGCAGTCCATCGAAAGTAACATCGAGTAACGGGTTTCGTTCATCTTTTTGCACATAAAAGGGTTTGTTTGCCAAATTATTGAAATGATATTGTTCCAATTGGTCGAACCCTGCCCGTGAAGTTGTTTCCGGATTTATTTCTATCCAAAGTTGATTTTTTCCCCGATGGTTGAGGGTACTAAACTCAACTGAATCAATCACAGATTCTCCTGCTGCCAATGGGCTAACCCTGTGCCGACTGATGGACTGTTGATTGTTGGCTGCATCCAAAAGCCAGTAGCTAACCAGTAAGCTATCAACAGCAACCGGACCAATATTTTCAAAGGCCACTTTTACCCTGCATTTATCCCCTTCCTGAATGGAATCACTGTAAAAGCTCCACTCTTTTTGTGGATTGATGGCCAAATCGGTTACCGGTTCATACAGCACTTTCCATGATTTTAACTGTGCTGGCGTTTCAAATTCCTCATCGCGGGTATAAAACTGAAGCTTTATATACGGATATGAACTGGCACTGATTGAGGACAAGTCCGTTTCATTTTGAGTAATGGAATCCATTAAAAGGATTGAATTTCCGAAAGGGTCGATGCCATAAACTTGCAAATAGGCCACTTCGTTTGGATTAGCTTCCACATTAGTAAAATTCCACGAAAGTGATTTCCATTGAGTGGATGGTCCAACAGGAATGCTGGCAATAGTACCGTAAGTGAAATTCGATTTAATGTCGGTATATAAATCAATGGTCTCAGCGGAAGTGCCTGATACTTCCTGCCCCAGCGAAGGATTTCCTTTTTGGCTAAAGAATATGTATGGCTGATTGTTTTGCATAAAACGAAGATTGTTGCTGGCACCCCATTCCTGAAATGCTACATAATGCCGTTCCCGCCATAACTGGTAATTGCCTGCAATAAATGAATATATCAGAATGTAGAATCCGTCCGGCACTTCGTTTTCAATTAGATTTACCAAATTATCTAACGATAGATCTAATGATGCTTGGTCGGTGGACAAATGAAATACAAAATAATTTTCCGGTTGATTTCTGCTGTAGCATTTTGGATAGTTGGTTTGCCCATATACACCTCTATTTGCCAGCCAAGGAATTAGGGTGGTAGAATCAATCACTGCCACCAGTAAGGCACTGGCGGCTCCACACGACGAAACATCTCCATTGCCATCTACTTCGTAACCAATATCGGTATAATTGCTGTTGTTAGGGCTTCCAATATTATGGCAACGCACTGATTTAGGTGCTACTGCAAATTCAAACTTATTGTTTGAAGTATTGGGTTCAATAAATTTGAATTGATTCGCTAACATTTGCCCCATGTTTTTTTGCTGCCAACCGCTTTGACCCGCTTCAACCGCAAAAGAACTGGTTGACCATTTCATGGGTTCATTACTGTTTTTTTTGCCTGCCCTCCAAAAATAAGGGATTTGTGGGTTAAAACTAATGCCGGGTTGCCATTCTACCACTCCGCCGGAATGAGTTATTTCCTCACTAATAAGCAAGGAACTGTTAAAAAGCTGCGTAGTATCTATCTCAAAAATGCTGGTTTGTTCATCGCTTAAGGCATTGCCGGTGCTGGCTTTTAATATTGGATTGGTAAGTGGATAAACACTGTACCCATAAGGAATTACCGGAATAATATCGGAGCTCGAAATAAAGGTATTTACCGATGCGGTATTGTTCGATTCGCTCAATTCATCCCATTGGTTTTGAACATCCAACCGAATAAAAAATTCATTCACACCTTGTCCTTTAACAAAATCAACTGGTAATTTTATCTTAACCGTATCTTTATAAAAAAGCCCATTTATAACCGCCTGATAATTAGCAGAACTGCCATCCTGAAAAGTGCGTTGCACATCAATTATAAAAGGTTGAGAACTTGTTCTACTTACGTTAATGGGCACTATGTTAATATAAAACGAATCAATTTCAGTAGTAATTGCTCCCGGAGTGAAAAAAATCTGTTCGGGAGCCATGCTTAAATCAGGCAAAAGAAAACTATTTAATACCACCGAAGGATCACCATGCAACGTAAATGAGTGAACGGTTTCGTTAAAAATATGACCCAAAGTAGCATTCACCTGCATGGCTTTTTTTGCTTTATTAATGATACTGCCGATGGGTTTACCATACGATAAGCTGCTTAGTTGGCGGTAGAATTGGGTAGTAAACATATTCAAATACGATGGATAACCTTGCCCCACCATGGCTAAAAAACCGATGGCACCCTTTTCGGGAATAAGTACCCACTCTTCGCTGGTGCTGTATTGACTGTATAAATGGATGTCACCTGAATAACAGGAATTGGCTAACATCAAAGGATATTTACCTTGGTTTTGATATGCCGATGGATCATCAATGTTTTGGTCAAATCCGCTAGCGGAACCGTGACCAAAAAAGGTCATCAGGCTAACCCCGCTATTTACTAATCCGGTTATGCTATCATTTCTTGAAATGGTAATGGGATCGGACGATTTTTTTAAAAAGGTGGAAACATAACCTCCAAATAAGGTGTCACTGGCAATTAACCGGTATGAATTTAAGTAATCTTTGAATAGGTTTTGTTCGCTGTCATTTATGCCCCCTCCAAAATGAATCAAGCGTTTCATCCATTCCGACGGTTCATTCTGTTCAAACTGTTGCACTTTTTCCAAATAGGTACTTACCTGACTGCCATTTTGTGCAGCCAACCTTCCAATGGGAATAAATGATTCCAATCCGGTTCCTTTTACTCCCATACCCAGCAATTCATCACTGGGAGTGTAACCCATGGATGGAATTAAGCAAGTGTTGAAAATAGTCGGATTATATCTGGAATCTTTAGCATTCACACCTTTACCAATTATGAACAAATCAGTGGGCTGAACAGTCCAGTTGGACGCAATGTACCGTAAGAAATTCCGGATAGCCATGGGGTGTTTGCGGATACCATAACCAAACTGGTCGTACAAATATTCGGCATTTATGAGGTAAGCCTGCCGATAATTGGCATATTCCTCAGCTTGCACCCAAAGCTTTGGATGGCTTAAAATGAGATGTTGCTTATTTTTTGAAGCGTGGTTCACCATTACCGACAAACTAATTTGCGTAGGTTGCAACAATCCCTCATCTTTTACCAAAGCGAGCTGAATTTCATTTGTGGATGCAGGAACCAAGGCTTTGAGCATTCCACCTTCTGAAATAACTGATATTTTGATGCCCCGCGACACATCAAAAAGCGAATAATTACCAGAACTTAAGCCCGGAAACTCCAGATAGGTTTTCTTTGAAGGAGAGGCTGGAAGGCGGAATACAAAATTGGTTTCAGTAATGTTGGCAAAAGAGCGGGGATAAGTAATTGAGATATACGACACTGCGGAGTAATCAGTCGGTGCATCCACATCGTCAATGCTTTCAAAATTTATGGGAGTTTGACTACTTAGTGCTATACCGGTCAATGAATAGCTTTTTTTAATGGTTTTGTAAGTACTGAAAATAGTATCGGTAATAAAACCTGGCCCTGATATTTTTAAGTGGTGCGAATTTACAGAATAGGTTAGCAATGACCAATCGATTGTTGTGGGAGAACTGTTTGACACAAATTCCGGTGTGGGAATATTTTTAGTTACCGTGTTTCCAAGGCTAATTCCATTGTTATCGGCCCATCCTTCGGCCTCAGTATATTGACAATCGGGCCACGATTCAAAGTATTTTCCGGTATATTGAACCAGCGATTGGTACCGGCAATAGGGAGCTGCGGTATATCCCGTAAAATTCTGATCCGTTTCTAAGGTCATGCGTTGGTTTGTAAAGCTGGTATTCCAGGTAATAAAAACCGCTGCCGTATCAGTAATCATGCTATAATAAGGATTGGTCTGATTTTCAGGTTTATCGTATATTTCTACATCAAACCAACCGGAGTTTTTTTGCGCATAAAACGCGATGTATTCAAGCAGTCCGGTACTCTCCCCTTTTATGAAACAAGGTATTTCCTGTCCGTTATAAAAAAGCTGGATATTCTGCGGATTATTGCTGTTTACAGGAACTCCTGCTTGCTGCAATTGCTGCAATGTAATGTGATAAATACCGGTTGTTGGAATGCTGAACCGATAATAGGTTTGATTCATTGCTATCCATTCGTTGCCAATGTTTTGAGCCATAGAAATACTCGTGCTGAAATAGAGCAAAAAAACAAGGGTTCGTTTTAGAATTGTATTTATGGATGGTTGCATACTTTTAAAGCTTAGGCAGGTTTCCTTTTGTTTTATCGAAACTATAAGTAAGGCTGAAAACATGGGAGTATCCAGCCGCCGAAAGATTTCCCAAATCGGTTAACGCATAATCAACCGAAACACCCCGATAACTTATACCGATTCCCATATTGGGTTGTAAGCTGGTATGTTTGCCCCCTTCGTATTCCTGCTGAATATTGCCAATTCCTGCTCTAAGAAAAATCAGTTTCTGGTAATGGAATTCAACTCCCAAATGGGGATCAATACTAAACGGATCGCCTTTCAACAACACATTTCGTTTACCATCGGTAGTAAGGTCTAAATTTATTTCAGTTAAAGCACCCCATTTTTTTCCAAAATTGAAGGTTCTGGCTGCTCCTAAAATAAATCGGGGCAAGGTTATTTCTGTACTGCTGGTGGGAATAACATTTCCGGTCATTTTAAAAACCTCTTCCAGATTGTCGGTATAAAAAGTCCATGAGTTTATAGTGGTGGTAATGTCGCGGGCCATAATACCGAATTGCCAAAGATCAAACTGATAATGGACCGCTAAATCGATACCAAAGCCCCAGGCACGGGCAAAATCTCCCCCAATGCGACGAATTATTTTGGCATTACCACCTACACTCAATCCTTTTATAGCTAATCGTCGGGCATAGGTAAAGGTTACTGCATAATCGGCTACTGAAAACGACTGAATGCGGTCGAAACGAATATTTCCATCGTTATCAATCAATGCCAATGTGTTTGGTATGTTGTCAACCCCAAAACGAATCAAGGAAATGCCAAAGCTCGAGTTTTCATCGGGTTTAAATGCAATAGCACCAAAATCGTATTGCGACAAGCCTGCAAAATATTCAGAATGCATTAACCCCAAATTTACCGATTTGCTTAACGTAACTAATGCCGCAGGATTCCAGTAAACAGAAGTAATCCCGGAAACGGAAGCAACGGTAGTATTCGACATGGCAAAGGAACGGGCTCCAACCCCAATACTCAAAAATTCATTTGAATATTTGGGTGCTGTTTGTGCCACAATTTTACCCATAAAAACGCTGAGTAAAAAAAACACCGGAAATAGAATTGCTTTTATGCCCAAACCCTTTGTTTTAAAATGTAAAAATAAGAAATGCCCTGCTTTAGCACGTTTCATTGATCAATATTTTTGCAGTTGCCATCAATTTATTAGTATGGATTAGGAACTTTTCTTTTGAAAATACCCGCTAATGCATTTCTACTGTTAGTCACGGCGTGACTCTTTAATTAAAATAACAATGTAAGTTTTAATAAGTACCATTAAATCAACAAGTCACACTGTGACTTGCGGATATAAGGTTATTCATTAATAATTACTCATTGCTAATTGTCAATTGTATATTCTCAACTTCCCCAATTATCCCTGTCCAAGCTTCGGTACTGGATAGCTTCGGCCAAGTGATGCGGCAGAATCAATTCACTACCTTCCATATCAGCAATAGTGCGCGACACTTTTAAAATCCGGTCGTAAGCCCGTGCCGAAAGGCCCACTTTTTCCATGGCGGTTTTTATCAATTGCGAACCCGTAGCATCGAGCTGGCAATACTTGCGAATGAGCCGGGTGCTCATTTGTGCATTGTTGTGAATGCCGCTCAAGTCCTTGAATCGTTCCATTTGGGTTTCCCGGGCTTTAGTTACCCGTTCCCTTATGGCACTACTGCTTTCCAATGCCTCTTTTCCTGAAAGTTTCTCAAATGGAACCGGAACTACTTCAATGTGAATGTCAATGCGGTCGAGCAACGGGCCCGAAATTTTATTCAAATACTTTTGACGTATTCCCGGAGAACATACACAATCTTTTTCCGGATGGTTGTAATACCCGCAAGGGCAAGGATTCATGCTGGCTACCAGCATAAAACTGGCCGGATACTCCACCGAGAATTTGGCCCGTGAAATGGTAATCACCCTATCCTCGAGCGGTTGCCGCATTACTTCCAAAACGGTCCGTTGGAATTCCGGTAATTCATCTAAAAACAACACTCCGTTATGGGCCAATGAAATCTCGCCGGGTTGAGGATAGGTACCCCCTCCAACGAGTGCAACGTCCGAAATGGTATGATGAGGACTTCGGAAAGGTCGGGTAGTCATAAGTGCCGTATGGTTGTCAATTTTTCCGGCCACGGAATGAATCTTGGTAGTTTCCAAGGCTTCCTGAAGGGTAAAGGGCGGAAGAATGGAGGGTATTCGTTTGGCCAACATAGTTTTACCGGCACCCGGAGGCCCAATCATAATAATGTTATGCCCACCTGCAGCAGCAATTTCCATGGCCCGCTTTACATTTTCCTGCCCACGCACGTCGGAAAAATCGGTTTCATAGCTTTCAATGCCGGCATAAAATTCCTCTCGGGTATTAACGATGGTAGGCTCAATGCTTAACTTTCCGTTCAGAAAATCAACCACTTGGGTAATATTTTCAACCCCAATTACATCCAAATTATTTACCACCGCAGCTTCGCGGGCATTTTGCTTGGGTAAAATGAACCCTATAAATCCTTCTTCGCGGGCTTTTATGGCAATGGGCAATACTCCTTTTATTGGGTTAAGGCTGCCATCGAGCGAAAGTTCTCCCATGATGAGGTATTTTTCCAGCTCCTCCGAAAACACCAATCCCGAAGCCGCCATCATGCCAACCGCCAAAGTAAGATCGTAAGCCGATCCCTCTTTGCGGATGTCGGCCGGAGCCATGTTGATAACAATTTTTTTTCCCGGTAATTCAATACCGTTATTTTTAAGGGCGGCATTAATCCGCTGTTGGCTCTCTTTCACGGCGCTATCAGGCAACCCAACCAGATGAAAGGCTATACCTGTTGAAATATTTACTTCAACAGTTATGGTGGTGGCATTAATTCCAAAAACAGCGCTTCCGTAAGTTTTAACTAACATTCAAATAGAATTTCATTCAAGATTCGTTTCGGGGGTTATTTTTGGACCCGGTCAAATTTACTAAAATTAACGCGTTACTATGAATCTTATGCTAAATATTATTGCAACATTTTAATGAAGGTTTCCATTCATAAAAATAAAAA
>DYQV01000064.1 GCA_020719105.1 Rikenella microfusus | reverse complement strand
GCTTTGTCCACTATTTTAGTGTCGCGGTGCTTGAGTGTAAGTTTTATGAGCCGACTATAGGGCGGATAAAAAAACTTCCGCCGTTCTTCCAATTGTTGCTGATACATTGCGCTATAATTATTGGTGATTACTTGCTGAACAATGAAATGTTCGGTATCGCTGGTTTGTATCACCACTTTGCCTTGCTTGTTTTTGCGGCCCGCCCGGCCACTCACCTGCGCCATTAGCTGGTACGACCGTTCGTAGGCCCTAAAATCGGGAAACCGGAGCATGTTGTCGGCATTTAGGATTCCCACCACGCTCACATGGTCAAAGTCGAGCCCTTTTGAAACCATTTGGGTTCCAATGAGAATATCCACACGGCGGTTCTGAAAATCGTTAATAATGGTCTCGTGGCCATATTTTCCGCGGGTGGTATCTAAATCGAGCCTTGCCACGCGGGCTTCGGGGTAAAGAATGGATATTTCGTCCTCCACTTTTTCGGTACCAAAGCCTTTGGTTTCCAAACTGGGCTGGCTGCAATGGCCACACCGATAAACCCCTTCGGTACTGTACCCGCAATAATGGCAGGTAAGTTTATTAATCCCTTTGTGATACGTAAGACTCACATCGCACCAGCGGCATTTGGGTATCCAGCCACAATTGGTACATTCCAGATACGGACTAAATCCCCTGCGGTTTTGAAAAAGGATGATTTGTTCCTTTTTGGCCATGGCCTCTTCCATAATCAGCAACAAGGTATTGGTAAAATGCGAGTGCATCTCCTTTTTCTTGGTGGCTTTGCGTACATCGGCCAATACAATTTTGGGCAACTGAATGTCCTGATGCCGCTGCATCAGTTCAACCAGCCCGTAACGTCCGGTTTGGGCGTTGTAATAACTTTCGATGGATGGAGTGGCCGTTCCCAGCAATACTTTTGCCTGATGCATGGTGGCCAGCACCACGGCCAAATCGCGGGCGTTGTAGCGGGGAGCCGGGTCGTATTGTTTGTAGGTATTCTCATGCTCTTCGTCCACAATAATAAGGCCCAGGTTTTGGAACGGTAAAAAGATGGACGAACGAACCCCCAGAATTACGGTGTAGGCATTTTCGCCGGGTTCCAGCACTTTGTTGTAAATCTCCACCCGCTCCGAATCGGAAAATTTGGAATGGTAAACCCCCACCTGGTTGCCAAAAACGTGGCTTAGACGCTGAATGATTTGCGAAGTCAACGCAATTTCGGGCAAAAGGTACAACACTTGTTTGTTTTGCTTCAGCGCTTCCTGCATCAAATGGATGTAAAGCTCGGTTTTGCCGCTGGAGGTTACTCCGTGCAGTAACACAATACTTTTGTCTTCGAAAGCTGTATGTATCTGCTGCAGCGCCAATTCCTGGTTCTCATTCAGCTCTTTTGGCGCATTTATGCTTTCGGGTTTCATGGTCAAGCGCGAAATTTCCTCTTCGGTCTCTTTCAATATATTTTTATCCAACAGTCCTTTTATGGCAGATAGAGAGGCATTGGACTGCTCCATCAGTTGCGGTTTTAGAAATGTTTGGCCCGAGAAACAATCGGATTTCAGCAGTTGGATAAAGAATTGAAACAGTTCGTATTGTTTGGGTGCTTTTTTCAATAGGTCCAGCGACTTTTCAATTTTATCCCGAGTGTCGATACGCTTGGCTAACCCAATGAATTTGGCGGTTTTGGGTTTGTAGGCTTGCCTCATGTCTTCCTGAATCTGCACCCATCCTTTTTCAAGCATCTTTTTGAGCAAGGGCAATGGATTGGAACTTCCAATCAACTGGCTGATTTCGCTTATGGTAAGTACCTCTTTCTTATGCAGGATTCCGAGTATTTGCTGTTCCGCTGCATCGGCAGCATCGGGAACGGTATCCAACTCGACCGGAAAAATCCGAGTCTCGCTTTCAAGACGCAACCCTGAAGGCAAAGCGGCTTTGTATATTTCCCCTACGCTGCACAGGTAATAGTCTGCGCTCCATTCCCAAAGGCGTATCTGCCATTTATTCACTACAGGAGCCGCATCCAGCAATTGAACTATGGGTTTGGTTTCGTAGGCTGTGGGTTTATTTTGGTGAACTGAAAAGATGAGCCCGGTATATAATTTTTTCTTTCCAAAAGAGACAATAACCCGCATTCCGGGTTCCACCAATTGCTGAATTTCTTTGGGAACTTCATACGTGAAATAACCTTTAATAGGAAGCGGTAAAATCACCTCAACAAATTGGGGAACTGGGTTCATGATTTAAATATAATGCCGGATAAAAATAGTAAAACTATCTTAGTCCGGCATGAAAAGTTTGATGGCAAAAATATTCTATATGGAGAGAATTTCTGAAATTTTAAGCAATTCTTCGTTTAGTCCCTTATGTGCTTTGATGGTTTTATTGAAGGGCACATGCACAATTTTATTGTTTACAATGCCAATCATCACACTTTTCTGATCATCGAGCAGTGCATCCACAGCAGCTGCTCCCATGTGACTGGCCGTTACCCTGTCGTAAGCCGATGGGGAACCTCCCCTTTGGATGTGTCCCAATACGGTAACTTTTACATCGTATTGGCTAAAATCTTCCTGTACCTTATTGGCAATTTCATAAGCCCCACCTTGATGCTCGCCTTCGGCAACAATTACGATACCGCTGGTTTTTTTATTTACGAAACCCGTTTCAAGATATTTTTTTAATTTTGGGTAAGGAGTATCCCGCTCGGGAACTAAAATAGCTTCAGCTCCACAGGCAATGCCACTTCTCAGGGCTATAAAACCGGCATCACGACCCATGACTTCCACAAAAAACAAGCGGTTATGTGCACTAGCGGTATCTCGGATCTTGTCAACCGCTTCTACCACCGTGTTAATGGCGGTATCGTAACCAATGGTATAATCAGTTCCGAATAGATCGTTATCAATGGTTCCGGGTATTCCAACACAAGGAATATCATGCTCATCGGAAAACAGACGGGCACCGGTTAATGAACCATCACCACCGATTATTACCAAGGCATCAATTTTATGTTTTTGTAAATTTACGAATGCTTGAGATCTTCCTTCCACGGTGCGGAATTCAGCACTACGTGCCGTTTTCAAAATGGTTCCACCACGCTGTATGATGTTACTTACGTGGCTCGACTCCAACTTTTTTATCTGGTCGTTGATCATTCCATGGTATCCGCTTCGGATTCCATAAACCTCCAAGCCATGGTAAATGGCCATCCGTGTCACAGCCCTTATGGCGGCGTTCATGCCTGGGGCGTCACCTCCTGATGTCAACACCCCAATCCGTTTAATTTTTGCCATATTGATGTTATTTTGTTTTAATTTCTTAGTTAGAAGTTCGAAGTCTGAAGTAGTTTATTCTCCTATTGGTATCTGATGCATAACTTCAGACTCCCGTCTTCGGTCTTGATTTTTCTAATTCAGTTGCCGGTGAATGGTTTGAGCCACTTCTTGCAACAACCAAGTTGGGGTTGAAGTGGCACCGCTAATTCCGATAGTTTTTTTATGTTGAAACCAATTAAAATCCAAGTCCGAACTTTCTGAAATAAAGTAGGTATTTGGATTCTCATTCTTACAAACCTGATATAAATATTTACCATTGCTGCTCTTTATGCCTCCAACAAAAACAATGACGTCGAAATTTTTGGCAAATTTTTTCAACCAGGGTTCCCGGTTAGAAACTTGTCGGCAGATGGTATCATGAATTTTAAGATGGGATTTCGCTTTTTCTTGAATCTGCTCGCATAGGTAATGATATGCATCCATGGAACTGGTGGTTTGCGAAAACACTTCCATGGGTTTTGAAAAATCGAGGTACTTAAAATCTTCCATAGTTTCAATCACCAATGCTTCGTTGTTGGTTTGTCCTAAAAGCCCAATTACTTCAGCGTGTCCTTTTTTGCCAAAAATAATTACCCTCCCGTTATCCTTTGATAATGCTTCCCAAGCCGATTTTACCCTTTGTTGTAATTTCGCTACAACCGGGCAGGTTCCATCGCTAAGTTGCAATTTGTTTTTACTGGCAACATGGTAGCTTGTTGGAGGTTCGCCATGTGCTCGAAAAAGTACGCTCGAGTTTTTCAGTGTTGAAAACTCATTTAGATCAATGGTTTTCAATCCCAGCGCTTTTAATCGATCTATTTCGCGATGGTTATGCACCATGTCACCCAAAGTATAAAATGTCTTTCCGATTTTAAGCTGATCTTCGGCTAATTGCACCACACGGGCAACCCCAAAACAAAATCCGGATAAGGGATCTATTTCAATTGTTACCTGTTTGCCCCGGTAAGTAAGATATTTATTTGCTTCGCTGGTTGACAAGTGCAATAAGTTCTTCAAGTTGTTCCTGTTTGGTTAAAAAACTGTTATCCAAAATAACCGCATCTTCGGCTTTCCGTAACGGCGAAATCTCTCGATTGGCATCTATATAATCCCGTTTTTCAATGTTGTCCAATACTTCCTGAAACAAAACCTCTTGCCCGGTTGCCTTTATTTCGTCGAAACGCCTTTGCGCTCTGACTTGTGGTGATGCCGTCATAAATATTTTAAGTTCAGCTTGAGGATAAACTACCGTTCCTATATCGCGGCCATCCATTACAATGCCGCCTTTTTCGCCCATTTTCTGCTGCAACTTTACCAATTTTTCGCGTACAAAACCAATCTTGCTAACCGCACTCACGTTGTTCGAAACGGCTAAGGTGCGGATTTTGTCTTCCACCTTTTGATGGTTCATCCAGGTAATATATCGTTGATTAGCAGCATCAAACGTAAAATGAATGGTTAAATCCTGTATCAAAATCTTAAGCCTGGCTTCATCCACATAATCCCCCTCCATTAGGCTATTTTCCATGCAAAACAGGGTTACGGACCGGTACATGGCACCACTGTCAATATAGGTGTAACCCAAAACCTTGGCAAGGTCCTTGGCAACCGTGCTTTTTCCGCACGATGAATACCCGTCGATGGCAATGGTCAGTTTTCTTGTTGGATTTCCCATTTGTTTTTTATCAGCGGTCAAAGTTAATAAGAAATGAAAGGGCACAAATATCTTTTAGTTGAAATATTTTTAAGGTTTAATATTGGATGCTAATAGTTGCTTGTACCTGTGAATGTTCTAAATGCAAAGGTTTCCAATGGAAGGATAAAAAGCAATCAGACAGTTGGCCGGTTTTTTCAGTTATATAAAAACTTAAATAATCCGATAAATTTCCATGATGCTTTCAAGAATTTTATCAAAGTCAATTTTGAGGTCAATCAATTTTCCGCTGTGGATGTCGAATACCCAACCGTGAACAGTTATATGTCGGTCGTTATAAGCCTTTTGCACATCGGAAGTTTTCAGCACATTCACACATTGCTCCTGTACATTTAGTTCCACCAACCTTTTGTATTTTTCTTCCTCATCGGTAATGGTGGCCAATTCGTCTTTATGTATTCTATAAACGTCACGGATGTTACGAAGCCAAGGGTTTAAAATGCCCATGTCGGCCGACTGCATGGCGGCTTTAACCCCTGTGCAATAATAGTGGCCGCAAACCACAATGTGGTTTACTTTTAAATTGGTTACCGCATAATTGATAACCGACATGGCACTTAAATCGGTGTTGGGGACCATGTTAGCAATATTGCGGTGCACAAAAACTTCGCCGGGACGGACACCCATCAATTCTTCGGCTGAAACCCGGCTGTCGGAGCAACCAATATAAAGGATGTCCGGGTTTTGATTTCTCGAAAGGTTTTTGAAATACTCCCTGTCCATATGAAGCTTCTCTTCAATCCATTCCTGATTGTTTTTGAATATCTGGGCAATGTTCATGTAATTAAACCATTTATTTTATGGGAAGATAACAATTGCATCGGAAAAAAAGTTCATTTTCAAGAATTACGATCCATTGGTTGCTAATATAAGCTAAATTTATAAATAGAGGTCTGTATCATTTCTGGCGGTTTAGTTTTTCACTTTCTCTATTAATAAATTCAACAAGCGTAGTTGGTTTCTTACCGGTAAGTCTCTCATAAAAATCGGAAATTCTAGGCGGTTTTTGAAACCGTGGTATAAAATGGAGCATTATCATCACTAAAATCATCCCTTTTATCAATCCTTCCTTTTTTTTCATTCGGTAAAAACCGAAAAGGCTTGACACAATCAAACTGAATTTTATTTTCAATAGAATCGTTTATAGCAGCAGTTACTTCATAAAAACTTCTGTTTTCATACCCGGTAAGCTCTATGGCCTGGTTTTTAAAAGATTCAAAATTATCTAAAAGTAATGCCGCTTTTTCTCCAATATTTTCAACATCAATCCAGTTAAACAGAGCTTTACCTGTCGGTAAAAAAATTTTCCTATTCCATTGGATATCATCTAAAAGCTTAGTGGTCAGGTTTTTCATGAAATAACTGGACCTTAAAAAAATGTATTCCAATTCAAACTCCCTAATCAGTTCTTCAATCTTATGGTGCGGAATGATACTGCTCTTCTCAGCCCCTTGAACCGAAAGAAAAACAACCTGTTTGATTCCCTTTTCTTTAACTTTTAAAAGGAGTGGTTTGATATATCTATCAATATCTAAAAAGTTGGGTGGACTCAATAGAAACAAAATATCAATTCCAGAGAGTGCTGACTCAAAAGTTTCGGGGTTTTCAAAATCAAAATTCACCCATTAATAAACCAGCGTTTGAATGGAATGAGCGGCAATTTCAAGGGTGACTTTAGTAGCATCTACATATAAATTATAAGTTATCGCACCATCGCTGTCGTTCATTACCACGGTGGTCATGGTGCCATCGGTATTCAAAAACGAAGTGCTGATTAACTGGCTACGGCTGCAGGCGGTGCTTACCCTTTTGGCATCGGGGCGGATGAATTTTGAAAAATGGCCGATATAATAATACGATGGCGTGTAAATCAATTCACCGGTGCGGGTATCGCCATGAATTGGGGCAAAGCAAAAATTACCCACATGGTTTGGGCCTCCGGTTTCATCCAATAGGATGTTCCAATCGGTCCAGGCAACCGTTCCGTTATTAAAATCGTTAATCATCGAACGGCCATAGCGTTCCCCGTTGGTCCACAGTTGAAGTTTTTCAAAATTGAACCGTTCGTTGCACCCTTCGGTAAATATCAGGTTCTTGGTGGGATAATCCTCATAAACTTTCCCCACATTTTCGTACATGGGTTTTCCTCCGCTCCAGTTTTCATACCAGTGGAATCCCATTCCCCATGCATATTTCGAGGCTTCTGGGTCGTCGAAAATTACGTTGGCACGCTGAGTCATCAGGTCGCGGTTGTGGTCCCAAACAATTATTTTTTTATCACCCAGGCCTTGTTTTTCCATAATGGGACCTAGAAAATTTTTTAAAAAATCGCGCTCTTCTTCAGCAGAATAAATGCACGATTCCCAGGTTTGTTTTGCCATGGGCTCGTTTTGAACGGATATTCCCCAAATGGGCATCCCTTCCATTTCATAGGCTTTTATAAACTTGGTGAAATAAGTTGCCCAACTCTCATAATATTCGGGCAATAGTTTTCCGCCCTGCAGCATATTTTTACTGTCTTTCATAAAAGCCGGTGGGCTCCAAGGACTTGCGTAAAGAGGAAGTTTTCCTCCAGCAGTTTTAATGGCTTGTTGGATGAGTGGAATTCGGTACTGTTTGTCGTGATCAATGCTGAACGACTTCAATTCTTTATCGCCTTCAGTAACATAAGTATAGCTTCCACTGCTAAAATCACAGCTATGGATGTTGGTGCGCGCCAGGGTATAACCAATTCCCTTTTCTTTATCAAAGTAGGCTACTAAAAACTCCTGCTGTTTGGCGTTTGGCAATTTGGCGAAAACCTCCGCACTGGCATCGGTTATGGCTCCACCAATACCCATAAACGTTTGATAAGTTTTACTAGGGTTTACAAAAACACAAACTTCAGTTTCAAAAGGTTGAATGGCAGGCACAAAAGTCAGTTTATTGGTCTGGGTTAATCGTTGATTGACGGTTTCAGAAGTAGCATAAACAGTTACACTTTTACCTTCGGTGTTAAATTTTTGTTGAGCATCCGGTTCTGCATTTTTCTGGCAAAAAGCAGGGACCAAAAATAAGGCTCCTAAAATTGTAAGAACTGGTTTTTTCATCCTATTAATAGTAAAGTTAATGATAGCTAAGCATATTCAAACAATACAACTCACAAGTTTTTTTGTATATTTTTGAATGATACATCCACCCACAAATTTAATTTTTTAATTGGTTACTGAATATTAAAGTAAAAAATTTAATGTTTCCACTGGAATAATTTTACGGGTGTACAACAAAATTCCCTATTTTTCAAAAGATTACTTGTAATCTTTTACTTTCGTTTTTTCGTGCTTTCTGTTGTGGATGTAAATTCTTTGTTCCATTACACTCAAAAAAGCTAACAACGAAAAATACAAAAAGCACGAAAATAAAGATACGGATGAAATTATTCGCACAGTGATGGACTTTATTCGACACACAACAAAGATTTAACTTGGGGCTGGGTTAAAAAGGTGAACAAATCTAAATACTGAACCGATTAATAGTTATAGCAGTACTATATTTCGGAAAAAGGGAAAAATGTCGTACACCCTAATTTTACTAATTGAAGCCGGTTTAAAACTTGGTAACTATTCAGGATGCAAGTTAGCAATAGTATAAAAAGCGGACAGGATATTTTGATCGTTTTTAATGCAAGTATCAGTAACAGATCTGATTATAGCATATAATTGAGCCCCACGTTGGGTTATAAATTCTGACTAACGTCAATTTATGTTGTTGATTATCACCCCACATTTGTCGTTAGCTTGAAAAATTAATCGGTCGTCTGATGTGGGGAATGCCCTATAACGTTTCGCATATAAAGCGGTTGGCATTCCGAAGTAATTTCCTGTCAAGTTACAAGTGACTTTGATACGAGCTGAAACGCTCGATAACCCACTGACTGCCAAATGTTTTATATACGATGTTGTACCCCGTTTTTATTTCTTTCTTTTTTCTATATGCTTGATTAATACTGATTTTACATAGTCAGGTAATGCAATTTCTCCCTTGTCTGCTACTTTCTTTAATGCTTCAAAAAAATTCACTTCTACACCTTGCCATGTCAATTCGAGTCGGCGAATCTTTTCTAAAGTGATGTGGTCATAATTCTCAGGTCTTCCCCAATAACACTTTAAACAGATTTCAATATCTTTTGAATCACTCCAATTTTCACAGTGTTCACAAGACCATGACTTAGCTCTATTGCAAGAAGCGCAAAGAAGCTGATAATCATTGATGTTTTGCTGAAAATTTTCATCATCACCACTTATTTCATATGGCACTCTATGGTCAACTTGCAAATACCTTTCTTCAAACTTTCCATTGCAGATGTAACAATGTCCATTATTTGCATCGTATAATGATTTTTTGAACTCTTTTGAAAATATTTGTCGTCCGTCAACTCGATTAGTACGGATTTTCGAAAGGTCTCCAAATCTGTATGCAGCGATTGATTTGCCCTCAGCGGATTTTGTTTTAAACGTTTCAAGTGGGATTCCTGCTTCCCTAACATCTCTTGCCGCACGGGGCGGATGATTATATCCGTAAGTTTTTTCTAAATCTTCAGTTGTTATAAAACCGTGTTTTAGAATATGGTCAATAACAATCTTGGCTCTTTTATTGGTTATTGATTCGGCAAGTTTTAAAAATTCTTTCGGGTACTTTTTCATACGAAGTCAAACAATGAAGGCTGTTTAATTGAAACTGATTCTATCCGTTTATTTATATGCGAAATTGAGGCTAAGTTATCGGATATATAAACAGCTTCATAAGTCCGTTCATTCCTACTGTGCAATGTTGCAATTGAAGAACGACCAGCATCTATTTCAATTTTATGTAAATTCAATTCCTTTGGAAGTTCCTCTCCGTATGTTTTATTGTCAGTACGACCATCGTAACTTAAAATGAACGGAATATTTCGCTTATTTAATTTGTAAAGTGAAATCACAAAATTTTCATGATTAAGGTCTTCCATATATCTAAATCCGCCATTTTTTGCTGTCCCTTGGTACGGCGGATCCATATACACTAAATCATTTTCAGTTGCCATATCCAAAATTTTCTCATAATCAACAGAATGGAAAGTAACTTTGTCCTTTAATAGATTTGAAACATTTAAAATATCAAATCTCATATTTTCAGGTAAACGCCCTTTTCTTCTTTTGTCAGGACTTTGGTTAAAATTACCTTCTGCATTATATCGAACGGCTGCTTTAACGCATTTAGCCAATAAAAACAATAGATATTTTGGCTCTTTTGTTTGATTAAAACTGTCTCTTATTTGATAATAAAATTCTTCTTCATTGCCAAGTTGGTTATTCCAAATATGATGATAATCCCGAATTATTGTCTGAGGCTCATTTACAATTTTGTCCCAAAGATTTATTAAAGGTTCATTGATGTCGTTTACAATAAACTTATTAGCCTTGAAATAATATGCTGATGCAACAGTAATTGCAGCCGAACCAGCAAAAGGTTCAATTAATCTATCAATCTTTTGAGGAAAAAATCTCAAGATGTCAGCAGCAAGGTTTCTCTTGCTGCCCTGATATGGTATTGGATGTGGTATCTTCATATAATCCCATTTTTCACAAAATTAATCATTTTCGTTCAACATGTCTAATCAATGGTAGGTCGTCTTTTAAAATGGGGTACAACTACTGTATAAACATGTATTTTGTTATACAAAACAATGTAATATGTTGACAATTAGAGTAGATAGTGTCTATAAGAAAACGCCAATAACAGTTCAAAAGCTCCACAAAATAAACAATGGATTTTTTATCGCTCAGGTAAAACTGTTTCAGCAATTTGGCTGTAAATACTATTCCTTTGCGCTCTTGATCGAAATAAACCTTGTTTAAACAGTATTTTATAAAGTTTAGCCGGGCATTGAATAGTTCG
>DYQV01000503.1 GCA_020719105.1 Rikenella microfusus | reverse complement strand
CCATCGCACATTCACACCTTTCGCTGTGCTCAGGTATGAATAAAGCGGGTTAACATCTATTTTAGTAAGAATAGATCAACTGTGGAGGAAT
Source organism: Rikenella microfusus (assembly GCA_020719105.1). Taxonomy (GTDB): domain Bacteria; phylum Bacteroidota; class Bacteroidia; order Bacteroidales; family SZUA-534; genus GWE2-40-63. The sequence continues at coordinate 2,156 of DYQV01000503.1, read as the reverse complement.
TTATCTTTTATTGGTATTTTGCTTGATTTAAATTTTAGTTTAATAAATTTGGAACGTGAATTTAAGTTGCTTTTTTATCTATTCTGAATTTGTCAAATATAGGCATACTGAATTTTGAAAATGGTATGGATGGATAAACGTAACCAGTTAAACTGCAATTCATGGAAAGTATATCGTTAAATTAACTAACAATAAATTATTAACTATGAATGCTAATTTTTTAATTACAATAACCGTGGGAATATTATTGGGTGCTGGATGCAACTCAAAAAGTGAAAAAAAGGAAGCTGTAACTGATGGTAACCACAAAGTAACAGTTACTGAAGTGTTACAAGCCAATGAATATACTTATTTAAACGTTTCAGACGAAGGAAACATTTATTGGATTGCTGTTCCCAAAATGGATGCGGTTATGGGCGATGAGTTGTATTATACCAATTTTATGGAGATGAACCAATTTACGAGCAAGGATTTAAACCGTGTTTTTGAATCGGTTTTGTTTGTTTCGGATATTAGCAAGGAACGCATTGTTGCTCAGGCTCCGGTAAAGGGTAAAAGCATGGGTAAACCGGTCCTTGAGAAAAAAACAATTACTTTGGAACCTGTTTCAGGAGGAATTACCATTGGTGAATTATTTGGAAATAAGGAAAAATACAGTGGAAAAAAAGTTGCCATAAAAGGTCAGGTTGTTAAAGTAAATTATGGCATTATGGATAAAAACTGGTTTCACATTCAAGATGGTACCGATAGCAATGGCAGCTACGATTTAACCCTTACTACAACCGAAGAAGATGTTGAAGTTGGAGACCAATTTGTTTTTGAAGGAGTGGTAGTTTTAGATAAAGATTTTGGCGCCGGCTATTTGTATGATGTTATAATGGAAAACGCCACCGTGGTGCGTTAATTCCACTAAAATACTATTTAAAGGCAGCTCAATGGGCTGCCTTTTTTATAATACTTTATTTCCGCAAGTCACAGGGTGACTAATTGCCAATAATTTGCTTGCTTTGAGGCAAATTGAGTCACCCCGTGACTGTCAATGGTTCACGGATAACTTGGCGATTTTAGGAAATCAATATGTTTCAGAAAAATTTTGGCCCCCCCTGGTAGAGTTTGAATCTTATAATGAACTAAAATACCTGCGGGTCAATACTTTCTTTAGGTCACGTTCAATTATTTGGTGGGCAATTGCTTCAACAAGATTAAATTCAGGATTCTCCTGTTGGGTTTTTTCCAGGGCTTTGTTGCTAATATCAACTTGGTATAAAATGGAATAAAGGCGACCTGCATCTCGAACAATTAGTAAATCAACCTGTTGAGTCAATTGACTGTGCATTTCATGATACGCATGGCTGATATCTCCTGAAAATGTAATTTCGAGTCCAAACATGCCAAAATCTTTCATTATCTGTTGAATGGTGGCCAGAATAATTTCTTCTTTATCTAAATATTGATCAATGTTGTTTTTATGTAGTTCAGGTAAATTCATACGATTATTTGACATGAAGTTTTAATAGCTCATGTCCTTCAATTTTGGCAACCAGTTCATCGCCAATTTTTACAGGGCCTACGCCTGCGGGAGTTCCTGTAAATATTAAATCACCAATTTTCAGGGTAAAGAATTTTGAAACATGGGCTATAATGGCGTCAAATGAAAAAATCATGTCTTTGGAATTGCCATTTTGAACCGATTCACCGTTTTTTTCAAGAGAAAAGGAAATATTATGAACGTCGGATAACGATTCCTTGGCTATGAATTTTCCAATTGGGGCAGCTCCATCAAATCCTTTCGATTTTTCCCAGGGCAATCCTTTTTTCTTTAATTCATTCTGCAAATCACGGGCAGTAAAGTCAATTCCAATGCCTATTTCATCATAATACCGGTGGGCAAATTTTTCTGAAATATTCTTCCCCAACCGGTTAATTTTCAATACCAATTCTACTTCGTAATGTACATCGTTCGAAAAATCGGGGTAAAAAAATGGCTGGTTCTTTTTAATGAGTGCCGTTTCGGGCATCAAAAAGATAACCGGTTCTTCGGGTACCGGGTTATTAAGCTCTTTGGCATGTTCCAAATAATTGCGGCCAATGGCTAATATTTTCATTATAAATGGATTTTATGGTGTTGTTAACATTTTAATGTGCAGCACTTTTAT
>DYQV01000502.1 GCA_020719105.1 Rikenella microfusus | reverse complement strand
AATATTGAGGTGTAGCTTAATCGTCAGGATTATTAATGAATAATCCGGGCTAATATGTACCGTCTTCAGACCAATCTAAAAGAGTTGCTTCCGCTATTGGAAGAAACTCTAAAACAAAAAAAGGGCATATAATTTCATGTGCCCTTTTGTTATTCGTACTTAATTTAAAGCGGATTAATGTTTTTGTGCCAAATAGCGTTCTGTATCCAGGGCGGCCATGCAACCGGTACCTGCAGCTGTTACTGCTTGACGATAGACATGATCCTGCACATCACCGCAGGCAAATACCCCGGGAACATTGGTATGAGTTGATCCTTGTTTTGTCAGGATATAACCGGTTTCATCGGTTTCTATATAGGGTTTAAACACTTCGGAATTAGGAGTGTGTCCGATAGCCAAAAAGAATCCATCTACTTTTATGGTTACTTCCTTTTCATCTGATTCCCCTTTTCGTTTAATCAGTTTTACTCCTTGAACCACATTTCCATCGCCAATGATTTCTTTAGTGCTGTGTTCAAATAATACTTCAATATTTGGAGTATCAAATACGCGTTTTTGCATGGCTTTGGATGCCCTCAAATAATCTTTCCGGATAATTAAATATACTTTTTTACATAGGTTAGCTAAGTAAGTAGCTTCTTCTGCAGCGGTATCGCCTCCACCCACTACAGCCACCTCTTTTCCTCGGTAAAAGAACCCATCGCAGGTAGCACAGGCCGAAACTCCTCCACCTTTGTATTTTTCTTCCGATTCCAATCCTAAGTATTTGGCTGTTGCACCGGTCGCAATAATTACAGCGTCAGCTAAAATTACTTTTTCATCGTCAATAACAACTTTATGTACATCGGATGAAAAATCGACTTTAGTAACCATTCCCCAGCGGATTTCAGTTCCAAACCGTTCGGCTTGTTTCTTTAAATCTTCCATCATGGCAGTACCATCGGTACCTTGGGGATAGCCTGGAAAATTTTCCACCTCAGTGGTTGTGGTTAATTGGCCACCAGCTTGCATTCCTTGAATCATAACTGGTTTAAGGTTAGCTCTAGCGGCATAAATGGCTGCAGTATAACCGGCAGGTCCTGAGCCAATGATTAAACATTTAACATGCTCTGTATCCTTCCCACCAATACTATCAACAGATGACAGGTTTTTAGGAACTTCCATTTTTTTAAATAAATCCATGAATCTATATTTTTACTTGTTTTACTAATTGTTTGATAACTTTACAAAATTACGAATATTTTAGATGCTTGTTCCATAGGTTCTGAAGAATTTCAAAAAGTGATCCAAATACTGGTTCCATACAAATTGTCAGGTGACCAAATTATTTAGAATAAAAAGAAATGTATAAATTATTCGAAAATAAAATTAGGCTTTTATACGGTTTAAGTGCTTAAAATATAAGAATATAGCAACCATTTTTTATACATACTCTTTGTAATTAACTATTGATTTATCTTATTTCTATCCAATTTATTGATACTATTTATAACCCTATAAATAAAATAGATTTCCATGTTATGATTCAATAAGGTAAATATTGAAAAATCCTGAAAATAGTTTCAAACTGGTTGCAGATTACAATAGGTTTACTAAATTTGCACTTCCAATAATCGGGGTGTGGCGCAGTTGGCTAGCGTACTAGCATGGGGTGCTAGTGGTCGTCCGTTCGAGTCGGATCACCCCGACAATAGACAAATTTAAATTCGTATAAATCAAGTATTTATACGAATTTTTTTTACCCTTAGTAAAGATTTAGTAAAATTTTGTCGCTTTTCAAACTTCCAAAGAACTTTTACTAAGGCTAATGCTACTTAAAAAGTTATATAATACCTATAATTATTTGGTTTATACATTTCAGAATCTTTCTGAAATATTTTGGTTTGAATAATATGACTATCCGTAACTAATACCAAGTTGTTTCTAAAGCAGCAATCATGAGCCTATCGGAGAGTTTATCTCCAAAATACCTCCTGTTAAATTTGTAACAGAACTCGTCAAGATAATTTTGCATATACTGTTGGTTTATGCAATTATCCCGGATTATTCATGAATAATCCTGACGATTAAGCTGCACCTCAAAATTGGGAAAATAAAAACTCCCAATTTTGGGTGTAGCTAAATCGGGGTTTTTCCGCTTTGCAGCCCTCATTCCTGCACACATCCATACCTTTCGCTGTGCTCAGGTATGAATAAAGCGGGTTATGGTGAACACCTAAAAATACTTTCTTGGCATTGCTGATTGTTCTATTTACCC
>DYQV01000501.1 GCA_020719105.1 Rikenella microfusus | reverse complement strand
AAAAACTTTACAATGAGTATCGTTGAGTATTTTTTTTTAAATATGAATCCACTCCGAAAAGCTAAAAAACCCCAAATTAGTCATCCGATGAATTTCTAATTAGCAGATTACCAGTTAAATATAATCTCCGATTTTAATAATTGATTCATCGGATGACTTTTCGGAGCGGACTCAAATATAGGTTTGATAGAAATTAAAAATACCTACCTTGACCTCAATAAACCAATGCAATTAGAATGTGATAATAACTTCAACAAATGATTAAAAAAACAATTCATTACTTGGTTCACGATATCTGGCGGATACCGTTAACGAACTATTCCCGCCGAAAATCGAACCTGATTAATTTATTACGGATTATTATAATATCAGTAAAAGGGTATTCCAGCGATAAAATTGAGCTTAGGGCATCGGCACTTACTTTTTTTTCGATGCTATCGGTAGTTCCCTTGGCGGCCATGGCCTTGGCCATTGCTCAGGGTTTTGGTTTTGAGGAGGTTTTGCACAAACAATTGGTCCAAAATCTTAAAGGCCAGGAAGTGGTGATAAACTGGATTCTGGAATTCGCTGATCGATTTCTTGTTACCTTGCAAGGCGGCGTAGTTGCAGGTTTTGGTATCATCATTCTGTTATGGACTATCATGAGTGTGATGGGCAGCATTGAAAGTTCATTCAACGATATTTGGCAGGTGAATAAATCAAGAACCTGGGCCCGTAAATTCAGCGATTATTTATCGATGATCCTCATTGCCCCGGTGCTTATCTTACTGGCCAGCAGTCTCAAAGTGTATATTATTGCCAATATTACCGAACTTACTGATAAATTCGCTGTACTTGAATTCTTTGGTCCCATACTTTTTTTTATGCTAAAGGCCATCCCTATTTTACTTATTTGGCTGGTATTTGCCATTATTTATGTAGTGATGCCTAATACAAAAGTTAAATGGTCGAGTGCCATCATGGGGGCGCTTATTGCCGGTACCTTATTTCACGTGTTACAATGGGGTTATATTAAATCACAGATTGGCTTGTCGAGATATAATGCGGTGTATGGAAGTTTTGCTGCGTTGCCATTTTTTCTTATCTGGCTGCAATACAGTTGGCTCATTGTGCTCTTTGGGGCCAAATTGTGTTTCTCGTATCAGAATGTGGATAATTTTGAATACGAAAACGAAATTGAAAACCTGAGTGCCAACAACAGGCAACTGATGACCTTATTAATTGTGAGGCAAGTGGTGAAACAGTTTGAACAAGGGAATGAACCCTATACCGCAGCACAATTGGCCCGTGAGCTGGGAGCGCCGGTTCGGTTGGTGCAATCCATAGCTTATGAGATGATTGCGTGTAAGATTTTTTCGGAAGTAACCACCGACAAGGAAAAACTGGTGGGATATCAACCAGCCATCGACATTCAAAAAATCACCATTGGATTTGTGCTACAAAGAGTCAGTCAGAAAGGCAGCGATCAATTACCCATTCAGGAAAGTGAAATTACAGAACGCATTAAGCAAATGCAAGAGAATCTGCTTATTGCCGTTCAACAGTCGGAAGGCAATAAACGGCTTGCCGATTTGTAACCAATGGTTGGGTGTTGGATGATTAGGAATTATATGGTATCTCTGATTAATATAGCTCATGTTAATTTGGTTATTTAGGCTATTATTTTACTTTTTGAATAAAACCAAAACGTTATTTACCTATGCCTTGGGTTAAAATAGCAATGCAAATTGATACATTTTATTTTTTCGTCGCAGTCAACATCTCCATTTTTACTTATTCAGATCGTGCGACGATTAAAAATTTGGCAATCTTACCGAGGGTTAAAACCCCGGGCTATTGATATTAAAGCCTTACAGGCATTTTGCAGTCATCAACGCCTAATTAAACTAAAGCCCACAACAATTCTATAGTGTCATTTTTTATTATAGTTTACCATTGTTGTCCGGTAAACATTTTTAAAACAAAGAAATTTTAGATCTCTCACTTCGTTCGAGATGACAATCAGTTAGTTATTGTTTTGGGAGGGGTAGGTAGATAAATACATAATACAAATTCAGTAATATTCAGGATTGGATATAGCATTTCCACCTCTGGCCTATCGGCCATCTCCCCCGAGGGGCGAACTTGCTCCCGTGTGAGTTTTGTGTAGTATTTGTACTAGTCCTGGACCAATCTAAATCGAACCTAAGTTGAGCGATTTGAGCGTAACGAAAAAGCGCTTTACTTATTCGCCGCGGCGAACCGACATAGCAATTGTTGTTTTT
>DYQV01000500.1 GCA_020719105.1 Rikenella microfusus | reverse complement strand
ATAAAGCAGTTCCGGCTTGATAATCGTAAAATAAAAATCCATAATTTTGCAGTCATGGGACAACTATTACTTCCGATTTTTCCTGGCGACACGCAAATGATAACAATGACACTTGGATTTCGTGAGCAAAATGGAACTGTATTTTATCTTCACAGTGGGGTGCCAATTTATTCACACCTGACTGGTGAATTGACAAAGTTTCGATATATTACATCAAACTTCCTTAAACAAGGCCTGTGTACAAACCAGGATATAGCTACTGCGTTCCAAGTATCATTGGACAGTGTGGGCCGTTGGAAAAAGAAACTTATAGAAGAGGGGGAGAGTGCTTTTTTTACAGAAGGATCGCGCCATGGGCGAAGCCACAAATTATTACCCGATTTATTGGCCCGTATCCAGGAAAAGATAGATAATGGACAAAGCATCAATTCAATAGCCAAAGGGGAAGGAATATCTGAAGGCAGCATCCGCTATGCCATAAAACATGGCCGCTTGAAAAAAAAAGCACAATAGAAGGGGATCTATTAATAACCCGAAGCCAGAGGGGCTCTGAAGATGCCAAAGCCTCAGAAGGCATAGGTATAGCAGCGACAATGCTAGAAGAACGCTTTCTTGCTGTGACAGGTGCCCAGGCATATGCACAGAGCCAGTTCATGCCTAATGAAAGTGTGTTGAATGCCGGAGCGCTAATAGCTATTCCGTCATTGGTTTCGCAAGGGCCCAACCGGTTTTTTAAAGTGCTGGACCCTCTGCCTTCTGGGTTTTATGGGCTGCACCACATTGTTCTTATACTGTGTTTCATGGCACTTTGCCGTATAAAAAACCCTGAACAATTAAAAAAGCACTCGCCCGGGGAGTTTGGGAAATTGCTCGGATTGGACCGCATACCCGAAGTAGGATATTTCAGGGAAAAAATGAGGCAAATAACCGACCAATCAAAGGCAGATGAATTACACAAGGAACTATTCCACTTTTGGGCAGGAGGAATGCCCGGGATGTTTTTTTATATCGATGGCCATGTCAGGGTTTACTATGGTGGGAATGCAAACCTCCCCAAGCGTTTTGTGTCCAGGGAAAAGCTTTGTCTAAGTGGCACCACCGAATTCTGGGTAAACGATCAGCAAGGGCTCCCCTTGATGGTTGTGACCGGTGAACTGAACGATAAGCTAAAGTCTGCCGTGGAAGAAATCATACCAAGAATTTTAGGTGAAATGACCAAAGGGCCCAAACCGGGAGAACCGGTCTTTACCCTGGTAATTGATCGTGAAGCTTATGAGCCTGCATGGTTTATAAAATTATGGGAAGAATACCGTATAGCTGTAATCACATATCGTAAAAATGTCAGAGACAAATGGGATGAAATATTGTTCAACAGTACTGAAACAAAAGTATTTAATACCAATGTAACAATGCAACTTAGCGAACTGGGCACTCAATTGAACGGGTTTTGGTTCAGGGAAATCAGGAGACTTTCCGAGAACGGGCACCAGACATCGATAATTACAACACACCCAAGTTTGTTGCTCCGGGATACGGCAGTAAAAATGTTTTCAAGGTGGACACAAGAAAACTTTTTCAAATACATGATAGCAAATTTTGATTTTGACCGGATGATAGAATATGGAACAGAACCTGTAGACCAAAAGCGCACCATTCCAAACCCTGAATATAAGGTACTTACATACCAATTAAGAAAAAACAGGGAAAAAAAATCAAGGCTTGAAGCACGCGTTTTTAAACAGATGGGAAACGACGGGACCATTGACATTGAACATCTGGCGCAGAACCTTATTAAAAGCTCCCCACTGATTGAGAAGATAAATGGATATAATGATGAAATCAAAGACCTCCTGGAAAAAAGAAAAAGTCAGCCATCCCGGATTTCCATAGCGGAAATGCCGGAAGATAAACGCTACAATAAATTAAAACAAGAAAGCAAGAAGTTAAAGAATGCAATAATCATGCTTGTTTATAGGGCAGAATCAGCGTTATATAATATTATGCAGGAGTTTTATAAAAGCACCGAAAAAGAAGGAAGGGTTATATTAAAGGAAATATTTTCAAGTGATGCTGACATGATACCGGATTACGAAAATAAAAAACTCACAATCAGGTTACATTCACTGTCAACACCAAGGGCAAATCTTGCAGTCAAAGAACTATGCTCATTATTAAACCAAACCGAAACATGTTTCCCTTTTACAGATTTGATGCTTGTCTATGAAACAGTCGCGGTTTAGTTTGCGAAAGTCTTGGTTTTCTGATG
>DYQV01000499.1 GCA_020719105.1 Rikenella microfusus | reverse complement strand
TCCTGCACACATCCATACCTTTCGCTGTGCTCAGGTATGAATAAAGCGGGTTATACAAATTTATAAAATTATTCTTTATATAGGGATGACTGATTTTAAGTTTCGTTGCAACAAAACCTTTCAAGTTAAATAGCTTTCTATAACCCAAATTGTGCAATTTGAAAAGGCAAATCAATCAATCAAAGAATGTTACCAATTCGCTAACTTTCTCTTCAAATGGGGTATTCCATCCATTAAATGGCATTTTACAGCTTTGGTGCTCCATTTTCTTAAAAGCACTACATCCTTATATCCGCAGAAAACTGCTCATTTATTATAAGTGAGGGCGTGACTCTCCATTTTAACATCGTTTTATTCAATAGTTAAGTCGCTGATAGTTAAAAAGTCACGCCCTTACTTGCAAATTTGGGTATATCCTAAAATTAAGCATTTAATGTTGCCTCTTCTTTAACCGGAAACAGTAACGAAAGAGCTACACTGGCAAACAGCACAAACAAAATAAAATAGAGCGAATGGATGGATTTGAATCCAATTGCTACGAGCCATGTATGAGCCAGCAGTTTTATACCTACAAAAATTAACAATACGGAAATGCCAATTTTCAGGTAATGGAATTTATTAACCACATGTATCAGCAAAAAGAACATGCTCCGTAAACCCAGAATGGCAAAAATATTGGAAAAGAACACCACATATTGGTCGCGGGTTACTGAAAAAATAGCCGGAATGGAATCGGTAGCAAAAATAAGGTCGGTAAATTCCACCATAATAAGTACAATAAACAACGGGGTAATGTATGTGTACTTTTTGCGACGTACAAAAAAATTGTTTTTTACATATTTAGGGAATACTCTGAAAAAGCGGGAGAGAAATTTTACCAACGGGTGATTTTGAGGTTCAATTTTTTCTTCCTTTGTTCGGTTGATAAACATTTTTATTCCGGCATACACTAAATACGCACCAAAAATATACAGGATCCATTCAAATTTGTGAATCAAGGCGGCACCAATAAAAATAAAAAGGAAACGCAGCACAATAGCTCCCAAAATACCCCAGAAAAGAACCGGTTTATAGGCTTCTTCTTTAACCGAGAAAGCCGTTAAAATCATAATAATTACAAACAGATTATCCACCGAAAGAATTTCTTCAATCAAATAACCCGATATATAATTAATGGCCATCGTTTTACGGAATAACTCAACTGCTTGATCAAAACCCATTCCTGTTAAGTCAAGGCCGTAATCGAACTTTGTTACCACATGCATCAAATCGTCATAAGAGTGTATCCCGTGCATTTTTTCGCCATAAAAAAACAGGAATAATCCAAAACTTAAGGCAAGAGTTATCCAAACCATCGTCCAGCTGGCGGCTTCCTTAAACGAAACCGTATGGCTTTTACCACCAATAACTAATAAATCGAGCAGTAAAATTGTTACCACAAAGACTAAAAAACCAGCCAAAAAAATTGTTTCCGTATTAAACATAGTTTTATTGTTTAAAATTCTGGCAAAGATATTTATTATCCACTCACTTTATACACATTCTAAATTAAATAATCGTTGGTTTATCTTAAAAATGGTTAAATGCACAGCAATATATCGGCTACTGATGGGTTTTATTTCAGTAATGAGTATTGAAACAAAACCATTACTTTTACATTTTAAAATTTGGAGTTATGCTAAAACGGTTGTTTTCATATTTTTTGCAAGGATTGCTATATATAGCACCTATTGGGTTAACGGTATATATTATTTATTGGGCATTTACCGTGGTAGATGGCTTTATTCAAAAGGTTTTGCAGACCATGGTGCATTTCAGTATTCCCGGATTGGGAATTATTGCTATATTCTTCTTTTTAGCATTGCTTGGTTTTTTAGGTCAAACATTAATAGCGAGTCCTATTAAAAAACTTTTTAGCCGGATAATGGAGCGTACTCCAATTATTAAAGTCATCTATTCGGCGTTACGCGATTTGTTTTCAGCGTTTACCGGCAAAGAGAAGAAATTCAATAAACCCGTTTTAGTTAAAGTGAATAAGGTTTCGGAACTGGAAAAAATTGGATTTATTACTGAAACAGATATAAGCAGACTAAAATTGGTTGATAAGGTAGCTGTATATTTCCCCCATGCGTATGCATTTTCAGGAGAGTTATTTATGGTTCCGATAGCCAACATTACCCCTATTGATATTCCAGCCGCCGAGGTTATGAAATTTATTGTTTCGGGCGGGGTAGCCGGTTGGGAAAATAAAGAAGAAGATGCCTAA
>DYQV01000063.1 GCA_020719105.1 Rikenella microfusus | reverse complement strand
CCTGAGTAGTTACAAACTAACTAATTATGGTTTTAAAGTCTTTTTGTTAAAATTTAAAGTCATTCGTTTTTTGCCATAATCAATTACAGCTCTGTATTCAACCAAGAAATCACTTCCCAGCAAACCGACAATGATTTTATCGGAATACTTTGCATATAATTGGTTGATGTGCGATAAATCGAGAAGCACAGTCTGATAGTCTTGAATTTTTAGTTTTCCAATCTGAAATTTATCTATAGTTCCAACATGGGCTTGATTTATCAAAGCATTAATTCCTGAGGAATTTTGATCGGTTACTTCCTCAATTGAATGTGCAAAGGATTCAACAAAACCATAATCAAGTACCGATTTTGAAGCACCGGTATCTATGATAAGATTTCCACGAATTGATTTATTAAAAACTGCTTCCACCATAATATGGTAACTAGCATCTTCTAATGTTATCAGCTCAATGGGTATTTTTAGTTTCATAGTATAAAAAAAAATAGAGGCGCCAACTCCGGCGCCTCTGTTAGGTTGTTATTTTTTATTAAATTATTTACTTTCAATAGGGTTCAATCTACCAAATTTCTGCTCAAACAAATTCATATCGTCAAGAGCAACCATTACCTCTTTAACCGACCGTGCCGATTGATAGAGCAATTCTTTTTCGTCGGGTAAAAGTTCCAGTTCAATTACTTTCTCAATTCCATTTCTACCCAATACTACCGGAACTCCTAAATAGATATCTTCCAGCCCGTATTCGCCATTTAAGCTGGCACAAACCGGAAATATGCGGCGGCTGTTTTTAATTATGGCTTCTACCATTTGTGCAGCAGCTGCACCAGGAGCATACCAAGCCGATGTTCCCATAAGTTTCACTATCTCACCGCCACCTGATTTGGTCCGCTCAATAATAGCTTGCAGTGTTGGTTCATCCATTAATTCACGAACTGGAATGGATGCAACTGTTGTATAGCGGGGAAGTGGAACCATGGTATCGCCATGTCCACCCATTAAAATAGCATGTACACTTTTTGGCGATAAATTCAATGCTTCTGCAATAAATGCTTTATAGCGGGCAGTATCCAGTATGCCGGCCATTCCAAATATTTCGCTGGAACGTTTGGGAACTACTTCGTTAGCGGCTAAATAAGCTGCATAAGTCATCACATCCAATGGATTCGATACCACAATAATTTTTGCTTGTGGGGAATGTACAATCGCTTTTTTTGTTACCTCTTTAACTATTTGGGCATTAATTGCAATTAAATCATCGCGGCTCATGCCTGGTTTTCGGGGTAAACCTGAAGTAATTACAATAATATCTGAATCCTTGGTAGCTTCGTAGTCATCAACTACTCCTTTAACACGGGTATCAAATTGCAATATCGACGATGTTTGCCATAAATCCAAGGCTTTACCCTGAACAATTCCATCTTTAATATCCACCAGAACCAATTCACTCACTAAGTCCATTTTAATAATTTCGTCAGCACATGTGGCTCCAACATTACCTGCTCCAATAACTGTTACTTTCATACTTTTTTATATTTCAGTGTTTATATTATATTGTTTTTAATGATTTTAAAATTTTTCGTCATATTTTGTCCAGATAAAATCACCCAGTTTCCAAGCCTCATTTACCACTTTATTACCCCATTGAAGGGTATAATCGGTTACAAATTGTTTGCGTTTTGCAATTGGAGTAATTGCAAGGGCTTTTTCTTCAAAAACGGGCTGGTTATTAAATAATTCTTTCTGTAAAGGAATAAAAACAGTATCTACATCATGCCTTATATCACCCCATCGCTGGGCGGCTAAAGTGCTCATTCGGTTGAATGCCCACCAAGCCGATTCATGAGTAAACCCTTTGGTTCTACCGGGGGTTTTATAGCTACTGGGTAAATCGGTGGTTCCGGCGTAAACAGGAATATAAATTGATGTAGCAATATTATCCAAAGCTAACCAGGCAACACCGCCAATTTCATCAGGCAACCAATCGCGGCATTGAATAATGGTTCCATACATGGTGTACCAGCGGGCAATGGTGCGTTCACCTAGAAAATCGATGTTGCCTGTTTTTGTGTCCGTATTAAACCATCCACCCTGAACATTTTGAAGTTCTAATTGATCGTAAGGCATAAATGGATTGGCAAGCGGCGAAACAACTGATTTTCCTTCAGCATCAATGGTTCTTATGTTTCGGGTCATATCGTAAGGAGTGCCTTCATAATAATCTTTAAAAGCGCTTACCAGATCTTCTAACGATACTTTTTTATCGGGTGTAATTGAAAAAGGATAATCCTGATTGTTGGGATCTATATGTAACGATGGAGCTAATAAATCAAAAACACGCCATTCTCTTCTGCGGGAAGCTACTGATTGACGACTTTCAGGGGCATAAACATAGCAAAATTTAAAGGATTGTTTTTCATTCCACCAGTTGTTCTCTTTAGCAACTGCGTATATATTACCCGATGCCATAAAATAATCAGGCTCATTTAAATCAATCTCTTTTATAGTACTTGCATTGGCATTAACGGCAATTTGGTTATCAGGAACCCGCTGAGCTACCCATACAGCGCCAACTTTATCTTTACCGGGCCCCACAATTTCAAAATGCCACACCTCTTTTTTATCAGCCAAAGTAAGGCATTCACCATAATCGCTCCAACCATATTTCTGAGTAAGTTCATCGGCCATTTTTATTGCTTCCCTGGCTGTAGCACAACGTTCAAGCATCAATTGGCACAATCGTTGGCAGTCAATCAATCCTTTATCCGACTGCAATTCATCACGTCCACCGAATGTTGATTCGCCAATGCCTAATTGCTTTTCATTCATGCAAGGATAGGCTGAATTTATGTATGAATACGTATGATCAATTTGCGGAATGAAACCAACCGGAATGTTGGAATAACTGGGCATAGCCAATGTATCGCAAGGTTTTCGGGTATAAAGGGTTGTGTTAGTTCCCTTTTTATGGTCTTTAGCCCCAACAATATTCATTTCTGAACGGGTTCTATGGCTGTCATCGGTGTGCGATGTCATTACAGAACCATCGGTTGAGGCCATTTTACCAACGGTAATACTGGTGCAGCTTTCAGGTACTCCTCCTTTCCAATCCGATTTATCCTGACTATGGGCATTTAACCAGATTAAAGCGAATACTGACAATCCAAAACGTACCATTTATTTTGTATTTGATGATTTATAAATTGACAAGCAAGATACAAAGTTTTATTAGTTACTAAAAGAGTACGTTTTTTTTTTCTGAATAAATTTCCATCCATTATTTTAAACTATTTGTCACTTTAAAAGGTTTATAGAGTTGGTTTTTACTACTTTTTCTATTTACTTTGATTATTCTTTATAAAATTTGCTCAAAACTATATTTTTTTAATTACCTATAAACCATAATAATAACTTCTATGAAAGTAAAATTGCTACTACTTATTTTTTGTTTCCCATGGGTTTTGTTAAGCCAGGAATGGGTAAAAAACTTACCTGCTGATATTGCCCAAAAAGGGGAATTAACCTTTCAGGACATTCAAAAAGCCTTTAATCAATATAATATTGAAAATGGAGTTGTAGGAGGCAAGCGCCTGATAAACGGACAAAAAGTAAAAGTTCCCGGATGGAAACAATTTAAACGTTGGGAATATTTCTGGGAATCAAGAGTAAATCCGGTATCCGGTGAATTTCCAAAAACCAGTGCTGCCGAAGAGTTTGCTGCTTATCTGAAGAACTCACCCAATGCAAAGAGTAGTGCCGGAGCATGGACAGCCATTGGTCCTTCCACTTCAACCGGCGGATATGCCGGTATTGGAAGAGTTAATTGCATTGCTTTTCATCCCACCGATAACAATACCTTTTGGATTGGAACTCCTTCCGGTGGGTTATGGAAAACCACTGATGGTGGCTCATCCTGGACTGTTTTAACCGATAACAATTCCGTATTAGGTGTGAGCGATATAGCTATCCCTTCCGATTATGCTACTTCAAATACTATTTATATTGCCACGGGCGATAAGGACGGCGGAAGTGTTTGGTCATTAGGTGGAGGTAATTCCAATGATAATAATAGTATGGGTGTTTTAAAATCAACCGATGGCGGAGCAACCTGGAATACAACTGGATTGACCTATACTGTTTCGCAAAATAAATTGGTAGGTCGGTTGCTCATTCACCCAACCAACACAAATATTCTTTTGGCTGGTACTTCCGATGGGGTTAAAAAAACAGTAGATGGCGGAACTAACTGGACCTCAGAATATACGGGAACCTACATAATTGATATGGAGTTCAAACCTGGCGATCCAACGGTACTTTATGCTTCAAATAAAGACTATTGGGGTGTGGCCCGCATTCTGAAATCTACTAACACAGGCGATAGTTGGACCATTACCAAAAATTTTGCCGATACCGACTATCGGGTTGAGATAGCAGTTACTCCAAATGATGCCCAATATATTTATGCCATTGTGGCAAATCAAGAAAGTGGATTAACGGGAATTTATAAATCCATTGATGGAGGGACTTCGTTTACACAATTGATAAATGGAGACGATGCCAACAAAGCGTTCCTTTACTATTATAGCGACGGTTCAGGAGGTAACTCCGGACAAGGTTCGTATGATTTATCCATAGCGGTTTCACCAACCGATAAAAACAAGGTAATTATTGGTGGCGTAAATTCCTGGAAAACCATTGACGGAGGAACAAACTGGACTATTTGCAATATGTGGACTTCCTACAACGGGTACAATTTCAGTGGAGCTCCCGAAGTTCATGCCGACAAGCACATACATGCTTACCGAACCGATGGAACCTTGTTCGAGGGAAACGATGGCGGTATTTATAAATCGACCAATAATGGAACTTCCTGGACCGATTTATCCAATGGTATTGTAATTAGTCAGATTTACCGTTTGGGTGTTTCTCAAACCGATTTTAATATGACCATTAATGGCTTGCAGGACAATGGATCGAAACTGGCTGATGATGCCATTTGGAGCGATGTTACCGGTGGTGACGGAATGGAATGTATCATCGATTTTACCGACAAAAACATTCAATATGCTACCTATGTGGAAGGTGAGATTTACCGCACTACCGACCTTTGGAGCAACAGTACAACTATTTCAGATAATATTTCAGGTGGTAATGCAGGTGCTTGGGTAACTCCATACATTATTGATCCAAACAACCACAATGCATTGTATGTAGGCTATTCCGATGTTTGGAAAACGACTAACAAAGGAAATTCTTTTACTAAAATATCAACCATGAATACGTCTGAAAAAATTCGTTCCATGGCAATGGCTGCCTCAAATTCAAGTTACCTTTATATCGCTGATAAAAATACACTATGGAGAACCATAAATGGAGGAACCAATTGGACGGATATTACAGGAACGTTACCTGTAACTTCTAATAATATTACCTACATAGCCGTTGATTTTGCCAATGAAAATACTGTTTGGGTAACCTTGGGCGGATACAACACCCAAAGGGTTTACGAATCAACAAACGGGGGAAGTACCTGGACTAATATCTCAACTGGGCTTCCTAATTTGCCCGTAATGTGTGTGGTACAAAATAAGCTAAGCATTGCAAACAAGCAATTGTACGTTGGAACCGATGTGGGTGTGTATGTGAAAAATGGAACTGAAAATTGGCAACTTTTTTCTCAAGGATTGCCCAATGTAGTGGTAACCGAATTAGATATTTATTACAACTCAGCCGTACCGGAAAACAGCAAAATTAGGGCTGCCACATTTGGAAGGGGTTTGTGGCAAAGCGATTTGTTTTCAGTGCCTTTAGTAGCTCCTGTTGCTGCATTTAGCGCCTCATCAACAACCATTCAGCAAGGGGAATCAATAACCTTTACCGATTCCTCCTCTCAGGAACCTATTTCGTGGGCTTGGACCTTCCCTGGTGGAACACCCACATCGTCAACCATGCAAAACCCTCTGATTAGCTACAATTCAGCCGGTATTTTCGATGTAACATTGGTTGCCACCAATAGCGCAGGAAGCGATACCGAAACTAAATCAGGTTTTATTACCGTTAATCCAGCTATAGCTCCAATTGCTGGATTTATGGCTGATAAAATGGTAATATATGAAGGCCAATCCGTTACTTTTACCGATACATCAAAAAATGCACCTACTGCTTGGAATTGGGCTTTCTCAGGGGGTAATCCTTCAACATCTTCCATTAAAAATCCAAGTGTTACCTATGCCAATGTCGGAACTTATGATGTTTCATTAATGGTTACAAACGCAGGAGGTACCGATGATACAATTTATGTGGGCTATATTTCGGTGCTGCCGCTTCCTGATTTTCCGGCTCCAACTAATTTAACGGCTACTGCGAGCGGAACTCAGGTAACATTGAATTGGGAGAAACCCATAGTAGATACCTTAGTTTCGGAAGGATTTGAAGGTTCTTGGCCACCAGCCGGTTGGGAAGTAAAATATTCTTCTACCCTCGATGGAACTTTATCCGTTCCTACTTTAGGAACATGGTTTCAATGCAATGAAAATTCCTTTGCGAATGGCCCCAATCCACAGTACATTCATTCGGGGACTTACTCTGCCGGAATTGGTTTTTCTGCTCCGGAATTCAATTGGCTGATTACTCCTGAATTTGATGCTACCTTAGCATCTGTTCTCAGTTTTTGGGTTTGGTATTATTCTGATGCAGCACAAAGCTATATTACAAAATTTCATGTAATGGTAAAAGACGGATCAACCTGGGCCAGCTTAATGGATTATGGTATTTCATCACCAAATAATGAATACAATACATTGGTTGAATTATCATTAGCTGCTTATGCTGGAAAAACAGTACAAGTTGCCTTTGTTTATGAATATAACGATGGGTATCAATTGATGGTAGATGATGTTTTGATTAACTCCAAACTTAGTGGGTATCAGCTTTTCAGGGATGATGTGGAATTGGTTACACTCACCGATACCTCATTACTAAGCTACATTGATTTAAGTTTGGCTCCCAATACTTATAATTATTATGCGAAGGCGCTTTATGGCAATCAAAATATTTCTTCCGATACTTCAAATCATGTATCGGCAATGGTTTACGGTATGGCTCAGGCTGCTTTTTCGGCAACACCCGTTATCGGTGGTGGACCGCTTGTAGTTACCTTTTCCAATAATTCTGTAAATGCAGATACCTATTTATGGGATTTTGGCGATACGCAAACCAGTTCGGAAATTAATCCGGTTCACACGTTTACAAACCCCGGAACTTATACAATTATATTAACTGCATCAAATCCTGATAATTCAGATAGTGAAGTAAAGAATAGCTATGTTAAAGTTACCTTACCGGAAGTTACGGCAAGTTTTACAGCCGGTCCAACGGTTGGTGCTTTTCCACTGGAAGTTACCTTTAATAACACTTCATTAAATGCTACAAGCTATGCCTGGGACTTTGGAGACACCCAATCTAGCTCAGTAAAAAATCCGGTGCATAGTTATACAAATCCCGGAACCTATACGGTTAAGCTTACCTCCTCGAATGCTGATTTTTCTGACACAGAAGAGAAGGTAAATTACATCACCGTAACACAAGCCGAAGTTACGGCAAGTTTTACAGCCGGTCCAACGGTTGGTGCTTTTCCACTGGAAGTTACCTTTAATAACACTTCATTAAATGCTACAAGCTATGCCTGGGACTTTGGAGACACCCAATCTAGCTCAGTAAAAAATCCGGTGCATAGTTATCAAAGCCCGGGTTTATATTCGGTAACATTGGTTGCCTCGAATGCTGATTTTGCTGATACAATTATAAAATCGAATTATATTGAAGCAATCTGGCCTATGCCAATAGCTGAATTTGAAGTCAATCCAACAACAGGTAACGATCCATTGGTGGTTACATTTACCGATTTGTCGGAATTTGCCCAACAATGGAATTGGACTTTTGGAGATGGAAATACCAGTTCGCTTCAAAATCCTGAAAACACCTATTCAAAAGGAACATACACGGTTACACTCGAAGTTACCAATCCGGCTGGAACCAATTCAATTACTAAAGAAAACCTGATTGTGGTGGATCCAGACAACATACCCCAAGAATGGAATAATTTGATTCAGGTATTTCCAAATCCAGCTACTAGCAAGGTAACAGTTCAAATGGCTAATGAAAAATTAGAACCGGTAACTATTGAATTGTTCGATTTGATTGGAAAAAAATTGGTAAGTCAAACACCAGTAGCTTCTAAAAAAATGGTGGAACTAATCAACGTAAATCAATTGGAAAAAGGCAATTATCTTTTAAAAGTAACTATTGGAGTGCAGCTACTGGTATTGAAAGTTGCTGTAGAATAATACTGATTTATTCCTACTTTATCAAAATAAAAAAAGGAGATCTGATTTGGATCTCCTTTTCCTTTTATCAGGCTTTATACTCCAGTTTAAAGTGTTAACAAAAGAAGCAAATTATCTAGAAAAAATTTCAAATAACAAAATTGCAAAACTCAGAATGAAAAATCACATCTTATTAACAATTAGATTTATAGCATTGTCTATATTTTGAATTTTAATTCTTATTTGATTTTTGAGTATTGATTTTTGGAGTTTTCTTATTGACATTATTAATTTTTTAACTTTCGTTTTACCTGTATGTAATCAATGTAATACAGTATCCGTAATGAAATACTGTTTTGTTTATCAAAATTTAGCAAGTCCGAAAAATTTCGTGAGTAATTAAAAACCGCATTACTATTTTCGTTTTCAATGGCATTTTTCCAGACCAACGATAATTCGCTACCTGGGGCAAAACGCCATGTGTAAACCAAATCGATATTAAAATAGTTGGTGTTTATATCTGGTGCTGAAAAATTTGGGGCATCTTCTAAGGAGCCATCCATAGTAAGCGTATAAAACTGCGAATAATTGATTAAGCTCCAATAATGCCGCATTTTGAGCGATAATGCTACCGTGCTATTGAATAGGTAATTAACAGTAAGCGAGTTTACCAAGGTTTTTACTGTGCGTTGGGCCATATAAATGGTATCGGAATTGGCTGTTTTGGTTACAAAACCTTGGTCATTTAGGTCGGTATTAAAATTCACTCCTCCATTCAGATTAAAATTCTCATTAAAACGGATTCTAGGCATAACGCCAAACCAATAACCCCAAATATTATCGGAAGTAGCACCCCAATATCCATATTTAATATCGGCCATAAATTTCTTACGGTAATCGGGCGAAATAAAACCACCAATTACAAATATTCCCGGCCTAACAAAAACACGGCCATCAGTTCTTGGTTCGTAAAAATCGTTATATTTTCCCATCACCAGTTGGGCATCTAATTTCAAGCTCAGATAATTTTTAAAAGTGGTAAAACCACTGTATTCAATGGAGTTTCCCATTTTTTCTCTTCTCGAAAACAAGGTCGATTGAATAAATTCCACCTTGTTATAAAGCTTTAAAACCCTTCCAAAAGGCTCATAAATATTATAAGCAACCTCAACTTCTGTTTTCATCTCATCTGTTTTTTCAATATACCCCAAGTCATTGTCATCAAACGTTTTGAATATCAATTCTTGAGAGGTTTCAAACTGAAAATTTCCTGCAATTTTTTTAATCGCCACATTGTATCCTGAACCTAAAGCGTTGTTTTTATCCAAACCATCTTGATAACTAACCCCAAAAACACCTTCTAAAGCGTATTTTCCTTTTTTCGATTCTAAATGAAATTGGGTTGAGGTTACATTACTTTTATATTGCGAATTTGGCTGCAAATAATTGGTATTGGTGAGGCTTACATAAGAATTGTTCTTTAACGATTGGTCAAAAACAAGTACATTGTAATTGGTAAAAGGCTGGGCTTGAACCGTTCGTGTGATTCCGGAAGCTGTATCTTTTATTGTAGCATAAGTAGCTGCAGCCATTCCATTCAAAAATCCTATTCCCAAACCTTTTCGGCCTTTTCCACTTATTTTAGTAACGTTTATAAGGGGTGCCTCATACGGATTATTACTAACTATTTCATTTGCATTTAACACAAAGTCTTTTTCCAGATACTCACTTTTTACCGAACCAATTCTACGGGAATAAAAAATCTGACCTTTGTTAAATAAATCAGTTCCTTCGGTAAAAAAGGGTCTTTTATCTTCATAATAAGTTTCAAATGCCGATATGTTAAGCACTTTATCGTCCGATTCCACCTGTCCAAAATCGGGAATAAGCATCATATCAAGAGTATAACTTTCGTTGATACCGTATTTTACATCCATACCACCTTTTATCGAATAATCAAAATGAGCATTGGCTGAGTTTTTAAGTAAATATCCCGAAAGGTAAGGAGTTACTGATAAGCGAATTGGAGCATCAACTTCTGAAATACCTTGTAGTTCGCCCATTTGCTTATTAAAGCCCTCAATTTTTGGATCCACAAAGTTCCAAAACGATTTTTCGAGGGAACGGTGAACATTGCGCACCATGTTTAATCCCCACAATTGAACCTCTTTTTTAGGAAACCGCAAGGCAGAATAAGGAATTTGCATTTCAACTACCCAACCATCGGAGGTTATTGAAACCTCCGATTTCCATACTGCATCCCAACTTTCATCCTCTTCCTCAGTTTCACGGGCATCAAACTGTACATTTTGCGGAGTAACTATAAAAGTATAAGCATTTAGCGCATCATTAAATGGGTCAATTGAAATGCCAAAAAAATCAGTTTGGCCTATTTCATCCCTACGACCCAGTTGTTTCATAATGCTATCGGGATAATTATCTTTCAAATGGGCGCCAATGTATATGGCATCATTATTATAAAGTATTTTTACTATGGTTTCAAAGCTCGAAGCCCTGCCGTTATAGGGTTCATATTGCAAAAAATCTTGGGTACCTGTTACCCGGGTCCAAATTTCCTCATCCAAAACACCATCTATTTTTATTTCCGAGTTTATACGGTATGCTTGTAAGTTTCTTTTAATTGACTGTGCTGAAATTCCAAGTGTTAATAAAAAAAGAAGGATACTTAAAAATGTTTTTTCCATCCTTGTTAATGCTAAGGGAAGCAAATCTAAGTACAA
>DYQV01000498.1 GCA_020719105.1 Rikenella microfusus | reverse complement strand
TCCTTACTAAATAATTTGGCAAGGACTTTTTGCCTTATTTGAACCACCACCTTAATTGTTTGTTATTAAATAAAAGAATGTAAAAATTCAGCAATGAATCTAGTAATTAGAACAAATAGTAACGGTCAATTATCATACAATCCACAAGTTAAAGAATTTTGTGTGGAATTTGGCAACGTCTATTTTTCATTGCCCGAAAGCTCCTTTGAATTGTTAAAAAAACAATTGCTAAATATGTCGAACGATTTATCAATGTATCCTTCATCAGAACGTATCATGGTGCCTATTTCAAGTACATCCATTATTTTAATGCTTACCCCCGAAGAACTCATAAGCCTGAAAAACCTTCTTGGAATTAAAATGGATCAAATAATGTCGTTCAAACTTAAAATTAATTACTCCATGAATTGATAGTAAAGGATTCTAAATTCACTAATTTCAATCAATCAAATTTCTCTAAAACCCCTCAAAAAGGGTTCAATAAATACCGGTGCATAAGTATTTCACCTCCTTTTTACTTGTTATTCTTCTGCGTAAAAAAACTTTTCCCATTTTATGCTTTACTATTCAGGGTAATACGTATATTCGCAACTTATTATTAAGCAGGAAATAGTACTTTTAAAATTCTTGTTAATACATTGATTTTAATATGTTTCCGTAAATAAAAAATAAATAAATTATTGAATATTAACGATTTTAATTGAATTAGAATGAAAATTAGAAATGTATTATTGGTTTTGGTATTGGGAATAAGCATTATGTCATGCCAAAGCAAATCGGCAAGTTTAGAGCTTAAAAGTCATGTTGACTCAGTGAGCTATATTATGGGGGTTTTAGATGGAGGCCGCCTGGTTCAAAGTTTTTCGCAAGCTCAACTTGATTCGGTGATTGATATGGATGCTTATTTAAAAGCATTGTTAGATGGTGCTAATGAAAAGGAACTTCGTTTGAATCCAGATTCAAATCAAATGGTTGTTCAGGAGTTTTTCAGAGAATTCCAGACGAATAAAATGATGGCCATGCGCGATACTACGGGTACTTCTCCTGAATTTGCACCTGCTAAATCGTTGGTTGATTCCGTTAGTTATTTAATGGGAGCCGGAGATGGAAAAGGGTTAAAAGAAAGCTTTAAAAAAGCGGGATTAGATACCTTAATCCGTGTAGATATTTATTTAGATGCATTGGTTACCAGTGCCAATAATGGAGAAGTTAAATTGAATGGGGAAGCAAATATGGCCATGGTAAATGACTTTTTCAACAAATTAAAAGAAAAAGACATGGATGAAAAATATGGCGCTAATAAAATTGCCGGAGAAGAATTTTTAGCAAAAAACAAAGCTGTGGAAGGGGTTGTTGTTACCGAAAGTGGGTTACAATATGAAGTTATTAAAGAAGGAAATGGAGCACACCCAACCATTAACAACGAAGTTAAAGTTCATTACGTAGGCACCTTATTAGACGGTACTGTGTTTGATAGTAGCGTTGAACGCGGTGAACCTGCTGTTTTTGGTGTAGGACAAGTAATTAAAGGATGGACAGAGGCATTGCAATTAATGACAGTAGGTTCAAAATGGAAATTATACATTCCTTATGATATTGCCTATGGAACCCGCGATATGGGCGAAATAAAACCCTTTTCAATGCTTATTTTTGAAGTGGAACTTCTTGAAATAGTTAAATAGAAACATAATTTAAACAAAATATAAATAGCCGGGTGCAACAAGCATTCGGCTATTTTTTTTAAAGAGCCCTAAGCACTTCGGTTAAAATACTAAATGACAATCGGTTAATATTGTTTTCAGATAATTAAACGTTTTGAATTACCCATAATCTAAAATTTAAACACATAATCCACATAAGGTATGCCTACTGTTTCACCGTCAATTATAGGTAGTGCAAGACCAAAATCAAATGAGTTTTTTTCCTTCATAAATCGAAATCCACCTGAAATAATTGTGTAATAAGGATAGGTTGTTTCGTTGGTATTGTAATCGGTTTCAGGAATACTAACCACCCAATTTTCAGTAACAAGAGCCATTCTATGGCTATCCGCACCATGCCTGGAAAAGTAACAATTGACCTCTTTGCAAATTCCCATGAATATGTGCTGGTAGAGGTTTGCTCGTTATAATTTTCTTGCTTCGACATTCCCCAACCGGCAGTTATTGTAAAGTTATTTTCATTGCTGCCAAGGGTAATTGAACCATACCCCACACCCAACCCAAATGATTCAACAGTTGAAAAAGTTGAGGCAAACAAAATTCCACCACCTAT
>DYQV01000497.1 GCA_020719105.1 Rikenella microfusus | reverse complement strand
TTAATTTTTTGGGGTAATTTTTTATCTGCTTTTGTGCTCTTTTGTTTTCTTTTGTGGATTAATTATCTTAAAATCGAAATCGTTTGCATTTTAATTGAAACTTAATAAAATTATTGTTGTTGAATTCACGAAAATTTCGTCTATTTTTGTGTGTAATTTATTCTCAAAATAAAAATCAATATGAAACGAAATCTAATTAAGATGTTATTATTATCAATGGTAATGTATTCGTGTAATCAAAAAGTGGAATATGCTTCTTTTCAGGAGTATCCTGTTTATACTGGCGACGATTTGGAATTGACGTACTCGCCAGATGAGTCGAAGTTTAGGGTGTGGGCTCCAACTGCCGATGCTGTAAAGCTGTTGTTGTATGATAATGGTTCGGAAGGTGCTGCTTATGAAGTTACCGATATGAAGCGCTCAACGGATGGTACATGGAAAAAAGAAATTACTGAGGATTTAAAAGGGAAATTTTACACCTTTCAAATTCGCATAGGTGAAAAATGGTTCTCCGAAACGCCCGGGATGTGGGTAAAAGCCACCGGAGTAAATGGGAAGCGCGCTGCCATAATTGATATGAACACTACTAATCCGGAGGGTTGGGAAAGTGATAAACGTCCACCATTGAATAATTTTACCGATATTTCGATTTACGAAGTACATGTACACGATTTTTCAGTATCACCAAATTCGGGCATGAAAAACAAGGGTAAGTTTTTGGCATTTACCGAAACAGGAACAAAAAATACAGCAGGCGAAGCAACCGGAATTGACCACTTAAAAGAGCTTGGTATCACGCATGTACATTTATTGCCGTCGTACGATTACGCTTCGATTGACGAAACGAAACTGAATGAAAACAAATACAACTGGGGTTACGACCCATTGAATTATAATGTGCCCGAAGGTGGTTATTCAACCAATCCATACGACCCCGTAAGTCGCATTAAGGAGTTTAAAAGCATGGTGCAATCGTTGCACAAAGCCGGAATTCGAGTAGTGATGGATGTCGTTTATAATCACACTTTTACGGGTGAAGAGTCGCATTTGAATTTGTTGGCTCCTAGCTATTTTTATCGTCAAAATGCCGATAGCACTTGGTCGAATGCTTCGGGTTGCGGCAACGAAACAGCCTCGGAACGGCCTATGATGCGAAAGTTTATTGTTGAATCGGTGGTTTATTGGGCAACCGAATATCATGTAGATGGTTTTAGATTCGATTTAATGGGTATTCACGATATTGAAACAATGAACGAAGTGCGAGCAGCGTTGGATAAAATTGATCCTACTATTTTTATTTATGGTGAAGGTTGGACAGCAGCGAATTCTCCGTTGGCCGAAGAAAAACGTGCTGTGAAAAAAAATGCCAAACAACTCAACGGAATAGCTGTGTTTAGTGATGATATTCGTGATGCGTTAAAAGGCAGTTGGATGCATTCCGAAATACATGGCTTTGTTTCGGGTACGGATAGTTTAGAGGAAAGTGTGAAATTTGGAATTGCTGGAGGCATTCAACATGGACAAATTGATTATACCAAGCCAATTTATTCGAAAGCTCCTTATGTTAATCAGCCTACACAAACTATCAATTACGTTTCGTGCCACGATGATATGTGTTTGGTTGATAAGCTCAAAGAATCGAAACCGGTAGGTGCTACTGATGCAGAGTTGGTAAGGTTTAATAAATTGGCTCAAACCGTCATTTTTACTTCGCAGGGTGTGCCGTTTATTTATGCCGGCGAGGAAGTGTATCGCAATAAAAAAGGGATTCACAATACCTATCAGTCACCTGATTCTATTAATCAAATCGATTGGGATTTCAAAACTAAATACAACGATGTTTTCACCTACTATCATGGTCTAATTGCGCTTCGCAAAGCACATCCGGCTTTTCGTATTTCAAAAGCAGAACTAATTCAAAAACATTTAACTTTTTTGGATTCTATTCCTCAAAATGTAGTTGCTTACAAACTATCGGACCATGTTAATGGCGATAGTTGGAAAGATATTTTGGTAATTCTGAACGGAAATCGCAAAGCAATGACATTGAATATACCTGAAGGTAATTGGAATATAGTTTGCCACGATGGTCAAATCAATCTGACAGGAATTAAACCCGTCAGTGGTATGAGTTTTACAGTTGCACCTTCGTCGGCAAGCATTCTGTATATCGAGTAAATTTTCCGGATTCGTAAACAAAAGAAGCTGTCTTGGTAAGATAGCTTCTTTTGTTTAATTATTAACCATTCATTAATCACTGTTTAATCTTATATTTTGA
>DYQV01000496.1 GCA_020719105.1 Rikenella microfusus | reverse complement strand
ACTTCGTAAGAACCACCCGAATCGTCTAAAGTAATCAGAATTACCCCCACTGTATATCAAGCGATTAAAATATAATTGAACATTTATAAATGTCTAAATGTTAAAAATCAGTAAAATCCGGAAATAAATTGTTTTTAAATTTAATTTATTTGTAAATTTGGGGACTAACAGATAGAGTAATTATGACCACACTATTTCAAGAAACCCAAGAAACAAGGATGAAGCCAATCGGCAATAATTTTTCGCTTGTGCTTTTAACCCGTTGCCTTGTTGCAGTATATAAAGCAGGTATATTTCAAAAAGAAGTAAACATATATGATCAATTTGACAAACGTTTATTTGTAGTTGATTTAATAGAAAAAAATGGCGTTACCAAAAGTAGACTTGCCGAGGTATTAAGCATTTCGCGCCACACAATTGATACATGGTTGGCGATTTATAGAGATGGCGGACAGATATCCTTAGTCAATAGTACAAAAGAAAATGTAGGAAGACATAAAAAAGACGAGGTTCACCGAGAAATAGTCAGGCCGAGGGGGAATAAACAAGTAAGGGTAAAAAAACTAAGAGAAGAACGTAACATCGCCGAAACCGAAAAACAGCAACAGCTAGTAGAGTCGCATATAACCATTAATTTTGAGCCGGTAAAAACCGATGAAAATAAAGATACAGAGCATTTTAGCGAGGAGTTTGTTGAAACCAACCGCTTTGCCGGGAGCTTTATATATTGGAGCGTTTTTCAATCGAGCAACAATATTATGAGTTTACTCTTCACTAATTTTGGGACATACGCGACAATTTTTTATGCGTTTTTAATGATGCATGTCAATAAAATAGCATCAATAGAACAACTAAAAACCATTGCCAGAACCGAATTTGGGCATATCATTGGTCTAAAAACATTGCCTCATCTTGCGCATCTACGCTCGTTTCTACACAAAATAGTGTTCCTGAAAACCACGATGGCAGTAACAAATGATTACTTTAAACAACAGATACAGAAAGGTTTAGTTAATTTGTGGCATCTATTTATAGATGGTCATTTTGTCCCATACACTGGCAAAGAAAAGATACACAAAAACTTTCATACCCAAGCCGGTGAGATGGAGCCCGGTCAAAACGAATTGTTTATACACGACATCCAAGGAAGAATCGTTTACTTCGATATTCAGGAAGGCAAAGGCGATATGTTGAGTATGATAATCGAAAAAGGTAAGGAATATGCCCAGTATTTAGGCAATATCTCGCTCTTGTTCGTGGCAGACAAGGAGATATGGGGCGTCGACAAATTTTTGTCGCTGTCCAATTGTCGGTTTATCACGTGGGAGAAAAATACCGATTCGCACGAAATAAAAGAATTGCCGGAAAACATTTTTTCGCCCCCGTTTAAGGTTAATGATATTGAATATCAGGTATATGAAACCGAAAAAACTTACAAAAACAAGCAAGGTAAAAGTATCAACCTGCGCCGGCTGGTGATTTGGAATCATCAAAGCGATACCCGAAGTGTAGCCGTGAGCAGTGATAGTTACGAGGACTCCATTTCCTTGGCTACTGCCATGCTGAACTGTTGGGGGAAAAGCGAGAATGGATTTAAACACTTGGGTGATAGGACTAAGATGCATTACAATCCGGCGATCGAAATAGAAAAACTAAGCCAAAACCAAGAAATCACAAACCCCCAATATTATGAATTGCAGAACCAGATTCAACATCTGAAAAAAGAAATAGATAAGACAGAACGTGACCTTGGGCGAAAGAAAATAGAAACAAACAAAAATGGCAGTTTACGTAAGAGTAAAGTACGTAATGATTTACAACAACAGTTAGAGCAATTGCAAGTTGATATAGAGCAAAAAAAAGTCGATTTTAAATCTTGTCCTGAAAAAATAAATTTACTGGAGCAAGACGACATCAAAAAATACAAAGTCATTGATACCGAAGGAAAGCGAATATGGAATTTAACAGAGGTGATTTTTTGGAATACTCGGAAAAAACTAATCGCCATGCTGAAAGAGTATTTGCCCGATGAACGGGATTTGATACCCGTTTTAGAGGCAATTACAAAATGTAAGGGCATTATTACAAGTACCAAAGACTCTATTACAGTAAAATTAGAGCCATTAGATAGACCGTTATTCAGACAAGCACAAATACAATTTTGCTCAAAATTGAATAGAATAGGAGCCAAATTCGACAATGGGAAAAAAATAATTTTTGAGGTGGGAATAAAATAATGTGCAGTTTTAGCAATTATTTTATGGCTTTCTTACGAAGTCTG
>DYQV01000062.1 GCA_020719105.1 Rikenella microfusus | reverse complement strand
GTTAATTATATTATTAGCCGTTCCTTGAAAGGAAGAAAGGTCATAAAATCAGCATGATGCACAATATATGCTTCGGTGGTTCGCTTTACTAAATCCCCTTCTCCTGCATGTGTGGCAATTATATGGCAAACTTCGGCTGGTACGTTGCACATTTCAGCAACTGACACTCCTGAAAACGGATGGCGCAGGTATTTTCCATAGGTTCCAACAATTGTTTTACCTTGGGAATCTTTAACATATTCCAACAATTTACCTACATCACATAAAATGGCACCTGAAATTAAAACATCCATGTTAACCTTTAACTCTCCATGATACATGGAGTTGATTTTTTCACCTGCATCTTTAGCTATATGAACTACTGAGCGTTTGTGATCCATAAAAGTGACCTTCAAATCAGGGCCACAAAGTAAGGTAAAAGGTATTTTATTCAAATCAATGGGTGTAAGTACACTTTTTTCTAATGCCAATTCCCAAACTTTTGCTGTTTTACTTCTAAGGCTTTCGTCTTTTATCCACGATAATTCTTCGCCCCACAAATTTTTTACATCATTATTCATGGTTACCTTATTTTAATTTGGCAATAATTGCATCGGTCATTTGAATAGTAGAAGCTGCACCTTTTTCAATTACGTCTTTTTTACCTTGCAACTTTAACATATCATAAGTCATAATTTTACCATCTTCAATTACCTGAGCAATGGCATTTCTTATACTCTCAGCTATTTTATTTTCATTTATATAATCCAGCATCATACAAGCTGATTCAATCATTGCAATGGGATTTACAATTGACACTTCAAAATCAGCATATTTAGGTGCCGATCCATGAGTTGGTTCAAATACTGCAATTCCACTTTGACCCATTTGGGCACTGCATGCAAATCCTAAGCCGCCAATTAAACCGGCAAAACCATCTGAAATAATATCACCAAACATATTTCCAGCTACAATAACCCCATAATCTTCCGGGTTTTTTGTTAACCACATCATTTGAGCATCAATGTTAGTATTCCATAATTCGATGGCTGGAAAATCTTTTTTTTGCATTTCCATGGCCATTTTATACATCATACCGGAAGTTTCGCGAATGACATTTGGTTTTTCACATAAGGTAACTGATTTATAACCAAATTCTTTGGCGTGTGAAAAGGCAGCTCTTAGAATTCTTTCAGTAGCTTTTTTTGTAAAAATCCGGGTGGAAACTGAAACTTCTTCAGGAGGTACTTTTCCAAAGTTTTGCATAAATTTTGGATGCGAACGCAAAGCTTCTAAAACAACTCCTTTAGGGTTGCTCCATTCAACGCCTCCATAGAGTCCTTCAGTGTTTTGCCGAAATATTACTACATCAACCTGAGGTTCTTCAATGGTATTATTTGCCCCTTTCCTTATAAAATTCAGTGGGTTTTCTTTATAGGTTTTGCATGGACGAATGCAAATGTCTAAATCAAAATGTTGACGCAACCCAACAATAGGACTGGAATAAACAAATCCTTTATCTATTAATTCAGGTGCTAATTCAGCAACTGCGGCATCTTTAGGTTTTGAGGTAATGGCTCCAAATAAACCAATTTTGTGTTTTTCCAATAAATCCAGGGTTCTCTGTGGTAGCGGATTTCCCTCTTTACACCAAAATTCCCATCCAATATCACCAATTACATAATTAGCTTCAAATCCAGCCGCTGTCATTACTCTAATTGCTTGTTCGAGTACTGTTTTTCCGATGCCATCACCAGGCATGGACACAATAGTTCTTTTTTGCATAGTCCGTTTTTTTAATCGTTAAGATAGAATTAATTAAGTTTTAGCTTAAAAATACTGGGTATCGTTTCCAATGAATCTTATTTAAAATGAATTGGGTAAATTTAATAGAATAAAAAACAAAAAAAATGTGATATTAAATAGGTATAATAGAAAATTTTATTTAATGTTTTTTTATAATGCTTGAGCAACCAAAACATCAATCTAATGGAATTTCTTATATTTATAAAAAATTCAATGACTTAAATTCAGCAGCAATGAAAGATCCTCAAATTATAATTCAAGATTCCTGGTTAGCCCCTTATAAAAATGTTATTAAACATCGGATGCGCAAAATGGAGGATAAAAGGAATCAGTTACTCCAAAAGAACCTTTCCAATCTTTCAGATTTTGCAAATGGACATCATAGTTTTGGATGTTTTGCTGAACCTGATTTTTTAGTTTTTAGGGAATGGTTGCCTAATGCAAAGCAAGTTTTTCTAATTGGTGATTTTTCGCTCTGGCAATCTAAAGAAGAATTTGCATTTAAAGCCATTGAAAATGGAGTTTGGGAGTTAAGAGTAAGTTCAGCAATAATTCACCATGAAGATATATATAAACTGAAAGTATTTTGGAATGGAGGAGAAGGGGAGCGAATTCCGGCATGGACACGAAGAGTGGTCCAAGACCCTACTAATCATATTTTTAGTGCTCAGGTTTGGTTGCCAAAAAAAGAGTACAAATGGAAGCACCCGTTAAAAACCACCCATGCTGCGCCCATTATTTATGAAGCGCATATTGGCATGTCCGGTGAAACAGAGAAAGTATCCAATTTTGTTGAATTTAAAAATGACATTTTACCCAGGATACACAAACTGGGCTATAATACGATTCAGTTGATGGCCATTCAGGAGCATCCTTATTATGGATCTTTTGGATACCATGTTAGCAGTCTTTTTGCCGTAAGCTCCCGTTTTGGAACACCCGAAGAATTGAAAGAATTAATTGACGAAGCGCACTTATTAGGAATTCGTGTAATTATGGATGTGGTGCATTCACATGCAGTGAAAAATGAAACCGAAGGCCTTGGAAAATATGATGGAACCCGTTATCAGTTTTTTCATGATGGACCTCGTGGTGAGCATCCCGCTTGGGATTCGTATTGTTATAATTACAGTAAAAATGAAGTATTGCATTTTCTCTTATCAAACTTAAAATTTTGGCTCGAAGAATACCATTTTGATGGATTCCGGTTCGATGGAGTAACCAGCATGCTCTATTTTGACCATGGTTTGGGACGCGATTTTACCAATTATAATTACTATTTCGATGGGGGTCAGGATGAAGATGCCTTGGTATATTTAATGTTAGCCAATCAATTAATATTGGAAGTCAATCTATCGGCCTTATCCATTGCTGAAGAAATGAGTGGTTATCCAGGTATTGCAACCAAAGTTGTGGATGGTGGAATTGGGTTTAATTACCGATTGGCTATGGGAATTCCCGACTTTTGGATTAAAACATTGAAAGAAAAAGAAGACGAATTCTGGGATTTAGGAAAAATATACCACGAACTTACTTCGAAGCGGACTGAAGAAAAAGTTATTTCTTATGCTGAGTCGCATGATCAAGCTTTGGTTGGGGACAAAACAATTGCTTTTCGACTCATGGATAAAGATATGTATTTTCACATGTTGATTGATGATACTAATTTAATTATTGATCGGGGGGTAACATTGCATAAAATGATTCGACTCATTACTCTTACCACAGGGGGCGGAGGCTATCTTAATTTTATGGGTAACGAATTTGGTCACCCCGAATGGGTTGATTTTCCAAGAGAAGGGAATGGTTGGTCCTATAAATATGCTACCCGACAATGGAGCCTTGTGGATAGGGAAGATCTGAAATATCAATTTTTAAATGAATTTGATAAAGCGATGATTCATCTTGCCATCAAAAGCGACTTATTAAACGTATTTCCTTTTTATCTTCAAAAAATAAATGAATCAGATAAAATCATTGCTTATTCCCGCTCTAACTTAGTTTTTATTTTTAATTTTCATCCTACAAAAAGTTATACCGATTATGGGATACCTGTTGCAGAAGGACGATATAAGTATATTTTAGGAAGTGATGAATTGAAATATGGAGGGTTTGGCCGAATTGATGAAACACAAAACTATCACTCATTAATAATCTCTGATAAAAGTAAAGAGCAGCAGATAAAATTATATCTTCCTTCGCGCACTGTTACTGTATTAGAAAAGATGCCAATTCCAAGTGTTTATGATAAACTGCAAAAAGTGTTGAAAAAAATATAACATTAAAGGCTGCCAGTAGCTGTATTATTTTTTATGGGTCTTTATATTCTTTCTAAGTGAAAGCTTAGTACCTGCTTCCGGTTGAGTACCAAATTCAATATTATTCTTCTTATAAAGGAATTTTAATTTTATCCCAAATTTTTGTGAAACATCATACATGGTTTCGCCTACGGGTAATAAATAATATTTATCTTCAATGGATGCATTACGGCGTTTGGGTTGAAGATACAATCTGATACCAGGTATCAATTTAGAATTTTTTGGCAATTCATTGTATTTATATAATTGCCAAACCATCATTTCATGATTTTCAGCAATGGATTCAAATGTATCACCAGTTTTAACAATAACATAATCAATCCGATTGTAAGTCAATACATCATTATTAAAAGGATTGATTGAAATGTCTGTTCCATTAGAACCTGGTTTTGATTTTTTATTTTTTGAGGTTATTGCCTTAGGTTTAAAACTTTTATCATCAAAGCGGTGTAATTCACTTTCCTCAATTATTTTTATAAGTAAGACGTCGTATTGTTTATTCGTTGCGTAACCTGCTTTTTTTAATCCCTGTGCCCAATTTTTGTAATCGGTAGTTTTAAAATCAAACAAAAAATTGTACCTGCTGTGTTGCGTTAAAAAATCTGAATGGTCACGAAAAGAATCTTCCACATTTTTATATTTTCTGAAACATTCATTGGGTTTATCATCATCGTAATAAAAAGTTTTTCCGGTCCAATCATTGTGGCACTTTACACCAAAGTGATTGTTTGCCACTGTTGCTAAAATGCTATTTCCATTATCCGATTCTAAAATTCCTTGAGCTAAGGTAATACTTGCCGGAATACCCGATCTTTTCATTTCATCTATAGCAATATATTGGAATTTAGTTATGTAATCATTTCTTGTCAGTTTTGACTGGCAAAAAACCTCAAGGATGCTGAATAAAAAGGCTGAAAATGCAACAACTTTAATATACATAAATTCAATTTAAAAAAGTCTAAAATACATATTTTACTCAGTTGCCATTCGTTTCCACTCAAAAACTTTTTAAATAGTAATTAACAAGTTCAACCTATTTCTTAAGATGATATTTTCATTAATGCAAATCATTTGCAATCTAACCATCCCTTTAAAAACTAACTATTTAGAATAAAAGTCTAAATTTTCATAGAATTTTGGTATTAAATAGCATTAATTTGTACATTTGATAAATTATTGCAGTATGATTAAAAAAGAATATATTACCATTGTTAAAGAATACGAAACAGCAGCGGAGCTTCCTGCTGAATTCCAAAGAATTATAATTGATTCTAAGAATGCATCAATGCGAGCCTATTCGCCGTATTCCGGTTTTAATGTGGGAGCAAGTGTGCTATTGGAAAATGGCGAGATAGTTTCAGGAAATAATCAAGAGAATGCTGCCTATCCTTCGGGATTATGTGCTGAAAGAGTGGCAATTTTTTATGCTAATTCCAAGTATCCTGAGATACCGGTAAAGGCAATTGCCATTTGCGCTTTTAACAAAAATGGATTTTTAAAAACCCCTATAACTCCTTGTGGCTCATGCAGACAAGTAATTCTTGAAACTGAATTGCGATTCAATACCCCAATTGCCGTTATTTTGATAGGCCAAAAAACCATTCAAATAGTAGAAAATATTTCACAATTATTGCCTTTAAGTTTCAAAAAAAGCGATTTAATTGAATAAACCCCTACTATTTATAGTGTAGTTTTGTAAAATATTCCAGTTTTTTATTTAAACACAGATATGTTCATAATATTGAATTTAAATTTTATATTTTTGTGTAAAATTTAAAATAAACTATAATATATAGCTATTAAGTAATATTTTAGATTTTTAAAATAATAAATTGTTACCAATTATTGGTTTAAAATTACAAAATGAAAAAAGCTGCTACTATAAAAGATATTGCAAAATCCTTAGGTGTTTCTATTTCTACAGTTTCCAGAGCATTACAAGATAAACCAGAGATATCGGAAGAAACGAAACGTTTGGTTCGAGAATCAGCAAAAAAAATGAAATACCGCCGGAATTCAATGGCGGTGGCACTCAAAACTCAAAAATCATATTCCATTGGTGTTGTTGTTCCCCAGATAGTAAGTGCATTTTATGCCTCCGTTGTGAAAGGAATTGAGCAGGTTGCCCAAGGATTAGGTTATCAGGTTTTTGTAAGTTCATCGAATGAAGAC
The DNA here is from genome assembly GCA_020719105.1 of Rikenella microfusus. Lineage (GTDB taxonomy): Bacteria > Bacteroidota > Bacteroidia > Bacteroidales > SZUA-534 > GWE2-40-63. The sequence continues at coordinate 4,834 of DYQV01000062.1, read as the reverse complement.
ATGTCAAAGGAACAAAAAAACGTGTATGGTTTTATTGACCATCGCGTGGATGGAATGATTGTATCGTTATCAAAAGCAACAGATGAGTTTAATCACATTCATTACATTCAGGAAAACAATGTTCCATTGGTATTATTCGATAGGACATCAAAAGAGATAAATGTCCCTAAAGTAGTTGCAAATGATGCAGATGCAGCTTACCTGGCTGTTTCTCACCTCATTGACAGAGGGGCAAAGAGAATTGCTTTTTTAACTGGGCCGGAACATATGTTGGTTGGACGAAATAGGTATCGGGGTTATAAAGCGGCACTGGCAAATCACGATTTAGAAGCTGATCCAAAACTGCTTGTACGTTGTAATTTGACTGTAGAAGATGCTCGTGAAGCTACCAGAAAAATGCTGCAAATGGATATTCCGCCCGATGCAATCTTTGGTATTAATGATGAAGTGGCTATTGGTGCCCTATTTGCTATTAAAGAATCAGGTTTGAATATTCCGGAGCAAATTTCAGTGGTAGGGTTTTCAAATAGTAACCGATCCAGATATATGGAACCTTCGTTAACTACTATGGACCAAAATCCTGAAAAAATTGGAATATTAGCAGCAAAACTACTTTTTGAACAAATTGACGGTAAGTCAGGCTCCAGTGAAACCAAAGAAATAATTGTACCAGCCACATTAATTGTAAGAGCATCATCGAACAAGTAATAATAGCTGAAACAAAAATAAAAAAAACCGTCATTGAACGGTTTTTTTTATTTTTATGAGCGGGGATGAAACCTTAAGATAGTATCTTTTAGGTATTCTTTATCCAAATGAGTATAAACTTCAGTAGTAGATATTGATTCATGTCCTAACATATCTTGAATGGCTCTTAAATCGGCGCCACCTTCCATCAAATGAGTAGCAAATGAGTGCCTAAAGGTATGTGGGCTTATATTCTTTTGTAAATCAATCTTTATAGCCAAATCTTTAATGATGGTGAATATCATAACGCGAGTCATTTTTTTACCTCTTCGATTCAGGAACAAGATATTCTCATCTTTTTTATCAATTTTCAGAGTTCCTCTGTAATTGTGAATGTAAGCTTGAATGGCATCTTTGGCTTTTTTTCCAAAAGGAATCAACCGTTCTTTATTGCCTTTTCCCTGAACTTTAATAAAGTTTTCGGTAAAATGAACGTCGGTTAATCGCAGTCCAACTAATTCTGAGACCCTAATTCCACAACTGTACAAAACTTCAAGAATTGCTTTATTTCTATATCCTGTTTCAGAACCTAACTCAACGGCATTAACTAAATTATTTATTTCATCAGGTGATAATGCTACAGGCAATTTTCGACCAATTTTTGGGGTTTCAATCATGGCCGAAGGATCTTTATCGATTTTGTCATGTATCAATAGGTACTTGAAAAACGATTTAATTCCTGATAATGCCCTAGCTTGCGAACTTGCACTCATTCCATTTTCATTGATAAAATTAATGAACTCGCGAATTTTGGCTTGAGTTACATCCATAGGTTTTTTTGAAAAACCTTGATTTGCAAGATAGTCAGTAAACTTACTGATGTCTTTCAGATAAGCTTCTACTGTATTTCCCGATAATGACTTTTCAAGTTGTAAATAACTTTTGTAGCCTTCTAGATAATCTGCCCAAATCATATCTTTTTATTTTAAGTTTAGTTGTTAAACAGTAGTTTAAACATATTGTTCAATTAATTTGATAAAAATAACAATAATTTTTAAATAATTAACAATAATTATTTTTTTTTTAATTGAACATTCGATTAATTTGTGGATCCAAATTGAATTCGGAATAAATCAATTTTATTATTTAATTCAGAAGAAATATAGATGGAAAGCAAATGTCTAGTTATAAAGTTATGATCTTATTAAAAAGTGTTTTATTACATTCGGAGCTAATAATTAAGAACTGAATTGATTAAATCAATTAAATAATTTAGAACTAAACTGTTATGTGTATTTTATGAATAGGTTAAAATTGATGCTTTAAAGCAGCAGTACGATATTTATTTGTTAGATTTGTGCCATCATTTAAAAAAAAACCAATGAAAGACCGGATAATTACTATTGCTTTAGTGGCACATGATAAAAAGAAACATGTTATGCTGGAATGGGCAAAAGAGAATATTGATAATTTGAAAAGAAGAAAACTGATAGGGACGTCAAACACCGCCCACTTATTAAAAAGCGTACTGGATTTAGATGTGGAAGCATTTGGACATGGACCTTCAGGAGGCGACATCTATTTAGCGGCAAAAATCCTTGATAGTCAGGTAGATAGAGTAATCTTTTTTATTGATACCGAAACTCCCCAAGGCCATGAACATGATATTCAGACATTGATTCGCACCGCAGTTATAAATAATATACCCATTGCACTGAACCGGGCAACTGCGAAATATATTATTAGTGAGGGATTTTAATGAATTGAATCTTATAATTTGCTTACCTTCTAATAGAGGTTTTTTTGTGATTATAAACTGAATCTACAATATTTCTATTAATTCATACAATTCAATGGGTAAGAAATGTATTAATTTTGAATGAATTGCTTATTTTTCAATCACATCAATGTTCATCTTTCCGATTAATGGCTACTTATTTTAAACTAATTGCAATTTTCACTTTTCTTCCATTTTTATTAATGTTGCCAGTTAAAGCACAAGAAATTAGCAATAATAGTCTCATACAGAAAATTGAGTTGGGGGTATATGGAGGCATCTTGGCTGCGCATCATCCTGAAATGAAACCACTTAATACTCCTCCATATTTAGGTTTTGATATCCGATATGGTTTCCAAACTACGGGAAATCAATATTGGCATGAATTGTTTAAGTATCCCTTTTTTGGGGCAGGATTCTATGCCGGATCGTTTAATAACAAAGCAATTGGAAATCCGATGGCATTATTTGGTTTTATGGAGTTTCCTTTCAGTAGAAACAATAATTCACATTGGAGCACCAGTTGGGGGATAGGATTGGCTTTCCATATTAATGAATACGATTCGATTAGTAATCCTGAAAACTTTGCTATTGGCACTGATTTGAATGTGTACATCGATTTTAGCCTTATGCATAAAAAAAAGATTTCGGACCGATTCGATTTAGGTTGCGGAATTAAATTCCAACATTTCAGCAACGGAGCCATTCAACACCCCAATTTGGGTTTGAATATGGTTGCAGGTCAACTATCCGTTGGCTTTTTGCCAGGTAAAGAAAAAGCAGTTTTTAAAACTTGCGAACCAGAACCCTTAAAATCAAAATGGGAGTATTATATTTTCGAAGGAGTGGGATGGAATGGAAATGCCGATGATTCCAGTATAGAATATTTTAACAATACTGTTTCGCTGGGATGGAATTATCGGTTAAACCATAAGCGGATGGTTGGTTTTGGCACCGACATTTTTTATAACGAAAAAAACCAAACCTTGTTACCTGCAGGAGACACTGCTAATTTTCTGGATTATACCAGTTATGCCGGTTATTTATCCACTGAATTAATTGCGAATCGGTTCCGAATGGTGGTTCAATTGGGTTTTTATTTTTATGCACCGGTTGAATTTGACCAACCTTTTTATGAGAGGATAGCTCTCCGTTACTATGTGTTTCCATGGGTTTTTGCCAACGTTTCAATTAAAGCCCATGCAGCAAAAGCACAGAATATTGAATGGGGGATTGGTTTTGCTTTTTAAACTATTGGCTAGATAAATTATGCCACCATCTTTTTTTTAGAGAGAAATGGAGAATAACGCGATAATTTCAGAAACCATTGATTTTGTAAAATCGCAACTGCAAGGAGCTGAGGGCGGCCATGACTGGTGGCATATTTACCGGGTTTGGAACAATGCGAAACAACTGGCAAAAACTGAGGGCGGAAATTTTCTGGTCATTGAATTGGCTGCTCTTTTGCACGATATAGCTGATTCCAAATTCCATGACGGAGATGAAACTCTTGGCCCGAAAATAGCCAGAGATTTTTTAGTTGGAATCGATATATTTCCTCTTGAAATTGAACAAATTATTACCATTATTGAAAACCTTTCCTTTAAAGGTGGGCATGCTTCAAAAATTGAAAAGACAATAGAATTTGAAATTGTGCAAGATGCCGACCGGTTGGATGCCATAGGTGCTATTGGTATAGCCCGGACCTTTAATTACGGTGGATTCAAAAACCGGGAAATCTACAATCCGGAAATCAGTCCTAAATTGAATATGACCAAAGAAGAATACAAAAATTCAGCAGCACCCACTCTTAATCATTTTTATGAAAAACTGCTACTTTTAAAAGAACTGATGAATACTACAACAGGCAGAACCATGGCTAAACAACGGCATCGGTTTATGGAAACCTACCTCGATCAGTTTTTAAAGGAGTGGGAGGGGGAAAGGTGAAAACACTCAAGAAAAGAAAATAGTAACCAGAGAAATCGCTTTTAAGATTTCAAATAATGGATACCTGTTTTCGGCTGCCGGCATATTTATTTTCGGATTTAACAGCCCAGCAGCTTTTTTCAACCGCTTTTGGCAGATACTTTTCGCAACCATCGGAAGGCACAAATAAGGAGTAAGTATTAGTATGGCTGTGGTTGCAATGGTGTACATATATGCTGAACCCACTGGTGGTCATTAAAACGACCAATAAGAGTGAAAAGGAAAAAAAACTTAGAATATGTTTTTTCAGTGTATTCGTTGCATCAATTAATGCATCAAAAGTAGGGATCTGTTTTGGAGCAGGTTGTTAATGAGGTGTTAATGATTTAACCCGGATTATTCATTAATAATCCTGACGATTAAGCTATTCCTCAAAATTGG
>DYQV01000495.1 GCA_020719105.1 Rikenella microfusus | reverse complement strand
TTAAGCGTAAGAGGGCTGAGTTTTCAATGCTGGTGAAAAAGGGCTCTTTTATGTGAATAACTTTTTTACAAGTACTAAAAGTTAAGAATTCGCCATGCAATTATTTTGCATAATTTGCATTCATTAAATGCATACAAAAAATAATTGGTATGAATAGATTTAAGATTGAAGGAGGCTTTCAGCTAAAAGGTTCCATAACTCCTCAAGGAGCTAAAAATGAAGCATTACAAATTTTATGCGCTGTTTTATTAACACCCGAAGAGGTAATTGTAAATAATATCCCAGACATTAAGGATGTTAACACCCTAATCGCTATTTTAGGTGAAATGGGGGTAGAGGTTGTCCGAAAAAACGCACATGAATATTCTTTTAAAGCAAGCCATATTAATCTGGAGTACCTCCATTCGCAGGAATTTGTTCAAAAAACGGCCAAGATACGTGGTTCTGTAATGTTGGTAGGTCCTTTATTGGCTAGATTTGGCAGGGCATACATTCCCAAGCCTGGAGGCGATAAAATTGGCCGTCGGCGTTTAGATACCCATTTTATTGGGTTGCAAAATCTGGGAGCTAATTTTGACTACGATGCTGTCGGAAAATATTATTGCGTTGAAGGAAATAACCTGAAAGGAACCTATATGCTTCTCGATGAAGCTTCGGTTACTGGAACTGCCAATATTATTTTAGCAGCAGTATTAGCCAAAGGTACTACTACTATTTATAATGCAGCTTGCGAGCCTTACATTCAGCAATTGTGCAAAATGCTAAATTCCATGGGAGCCAAAATTTCTGGCATTGCTTCCAATTTAATTACCATTGAAGGGGTAACAGAATTAAAAGGATGTGAGCATACCATTTTACCTGACATGATTGAGATAGGAAGTTTTATTGGTTTGGCAGCCATGACAGGTTCTGAAATTACCATAAAAAATGTATCGATGCCAAATTTGGGAATCATTCCAAAAGCATTTCAACGGCTGGGTATTAAAATGGAATTGATAAACGATGATCTTTTTATCCCGGCCCAGGAGCACTATCAAATAGAAACCTTTATTGATGGTTCCATCATGAATATTGATGATGCCCCATGGCCAGGACTGACCCCGGATTTACTGAGTGTTATTTTGGTTACAGCTACACAGGCAAACGGAAGTGTGTTGATTCATCAAAAAATGTTTGAAAGCCGTCTGTTTTTTGTCGATAAACTAATTGACATGGGAGCCCAAATAATTCTGTGCGATCCACACAGAGCAACCGTTATTGGTTTAAATAAAATGCAAATTCTTAGGGGAATAGCCATGACAAGTCCCGATATAAGGGCTGGAATGGCACTTTTGATTGCGGCACTGTCGGCCAAAGGAACTTCCATAATCGATAACATTGATCAAATTGACCGTGGTTACGAGCGCATCGATGATCGCTTAAATGCCTTGGGAGCTAAAATTGAAAGGGTAAATTGATACTTTCTAAAATTTGTTTGAACCAAAATATTGGAGAAAGTAATGTTGATAATTTTTAAAACAAAAAATTGCATTTGCTGGTTGAATCTACCATAATTTTTTATTTTAGTTATAGTCATCGAAATTAAAAGCCAATTCTGAATCCACTCCGAAAAGCTAAAAAACCCCAAATTAGTCATCCGATGAATTTCTAATTAGCAGATTACCAGTTAAATATAATCTCCGATTTTAATAATTGATTCATCGGATGACTTTTCGGAGCGGACTCAATTCTTAATTTCAAAAAAACAATTCTGAATCGCGAAACACTTTTAAAATGAAAACATTTTTCTTATCAATACTTTTAGTAAGCTCTATTGCTACTTTTTCACAAACAATTGGGTTAGAAGTTGGAAACAAAGCACCCGAAATAACTATGGGTTCAATTGATGGAACCCCCATAAGTCTTTCTTCCCTTCAAGGAAAATTAGTGTTGATAGATTTTTGGGCATCATGGTGTGGTCCTTGTCGTTACGAAAATCCTAACGTAGTTGCCACCTATCTGAAATACAAAGATCAAAATTTTGTCAATGCAAAAAGTTTTACTGTTTTTGGGGTTTCGCTAGATAAAAAAGCCGATTCATGGAAAAGTGCCATTCAAGCGGATAAACTAACATGGCCATACCATGTATGCGATATGTTGGGATGGCAAAACCGAGCTGCAGCTCTTTACGGAGTGCAAAGCATTCCTGCCAACTTTTTGATTGACGGAAAGGGTATTATTATAGCCAAAAACCTTCGAGGACAAGCGTTGGAGGCTAAATTGCTTGAATTGAGAAGATAATTTACTGGTTG
>DYQV01000494.1 GCA_020719105.1 Rikenella microfusus | reverse complement strand
AAATTATTTTGGATAGTATTCGTGGTAGGCTCTTTTCTTGTTTCCTGCCAAACAAAGCAATCGGCTCCGGTAACAGAGGAAATTTCAGACTTTAGCGGTACCTTAACACAAGCAGAAAAAGACAAAGAAATTTTAACTCCAGAAATTCTGTGGAAATTTGGCCGCATTGGCGGTGGGGAACTTTCGCCCGATGGCAAACAAGTTGTTTACAGCGTTACCCGTTACGATGCCAAAACCAACAAACGCACCTCAAATATTTTTGTAATTCCTTCTGAAGGGGGTGAACCCAAGAAACTAACCGAAAACCGGTTCTCCGATGTGGCTCCGGTATGGACCTCCGATGGGAAACAAATCGCTTTTTTATCGGACCGGTATGGCGATTACCAGATATGGGTGATGAATCCCGATGGCACTGCCCGCCTGCCTTTTTCCGATATTGAAGGAGGAATCAACGCTTTTATAATTTCACCCGATGGAAAACACCTGCTCTACACCAAGGATGTTAAATTAGATACCACCATTACCGAAAAAAACCCCGATTTGCCCAAAGCCAATGCTCTGGAAGCTGATAACTTGATGTACCGCCATTGGAACGACTGGACCGATTATAGCTTTTCACACATTTTTGTGTCAGAAATTGGAAGCGGTTTGGTTAAACCCGGCAAAGACATTTTGTTGAACGAAAAGTGGGATGCCCCATTGGCTCCCAACTTCGATGAATCGGAAATTAGCTGGAGCCCCGACGGAAAGACCATTGCCTATACCTGCAAAAAACTGTATGGCCGAGATTATGCCGTAAGCACCAATTCCGATATTTATCTGTACTCGGTTGAAACCGGCGAAACCAAGAATATTTCGGCTACGAATATGGGCTACGACAAGAACCCGGTTTACTCTCCCGATGGCAGTAAAATTGCTTGGTTGAGCATGAAAACCAACGGTTACGAATCGGACAAAGAGCGGTTGCTGGTTATGGATTTAGCTACAAGCAATCAAGAAATAATAAACAATACATGGGACCAAAATGCCACTAATTATAAATGGTCCGATGACGGTTCAGAAATTTACTTTCTGAGTGGAATACACGCTACAAGCCAGATTTACAAAGTAACTGTGGCAACCAAAGAATTTACCCAAATTACCAAAGGACAGCACAATTACAACAGTTTCAGCAAGGCAGGGAACCTTTTAGTAGGAGTTAAAACCACGCACCAAATGGCTGCTGAACTGTTTACCATTGATGCCCAAACCGGAACCTCAACACAACTTACCTTCGAAAACAAAGCCATTTACGATGCCATTCAAATGGGGAAATCGGAAGAGCACTGGGTAAAAACAACCGATGGCAAACAGATGCTGGTGTGGGTAATTTATCCCCCAAACTTCGACCCGAACAAAAAATATCCGGCCTTGCTTTATTGCCAGGGAGGACCACAATCGGCAGTAGATCAGTTTTTCTCCTTCCGTTGGAATTTTGCCATTATGGCGGCTAACGATTATATTATAGTAGCGCCCAACCGCCGCGGTTTGCCTTCGTTTGGTGAAGAGTGGAATGCCCAAATATCAACCGATTATTACGGACAAAACATCGACGATTACCTGTCGGCTATTGATGCCATTAAAACCGAACCGTTTGTAGATGCCAACCGCTTGGGATGTGTTGGTGCCAGTTACGGTGGGTATTCGGTGTTTTACTTAGCCGGGCATCACCAAAAAAGGTTCAAGGCATTCATCTCGCATTGTGGTATGTTCAATTTGGAGAGTTTTGCGGCCGCCACTGAAGAATCGTTTTTCCCTAACCACGATTTGGGCGGTATGTACTGGGAAACCAAAAACCAAGTGGCACAAAAGGCTTACGCCAATTCACCTCATAAATTTGTTCAAAACTGGGATACTCCCATTATGATGATTACCGGAGGAAAAGATTTTAGGATTCCTTATACCGAATCGTTGCAGGCATTCAATGCAGCCCAATTGCAGGGAATCCCCAGCCGGTTGCTGTATTTTCCCGAAGAGACCCATTTTGTGGTTCAACCGCAAAACTCCATTCTGTGGCAACGGGAGTTTTTCAGGTGGCTGGATGCCTATTTGAAATAGGTTATTTTATAGAGTATATTGACATACTTTATTGAAAACAGTGAGTTTGTAAATTTGAAAGTTGAACTTATAAAACATAATTGTTAAAACATAGAAAGCAACCTGGGCTACTTTCTATGTTTTATAAAAAGATTATTCTGTTAATATCATTCGTTTGGTATCAATTTCTTTACCATCGGCAATTAATGTGTACATA
>DYQV01000493.1 GCA_020719105.1 Rikenella microfusus | reverse complement strand
TTCCCAGCAGGAGCGATGTTTTTATTGTGATGCGGATTTTAGAGCGATTGATTGAGGCTGTAAAAAAACTCCCAAAATTGACAATTTTTGACTTGCAACTTGTTGATTTTACATAACCGAAAATCCAAAAAATGAGGTTCTTTTACAGCCTCTTTGACGCGGAGCATTGGAACGAGGAAAAAAACCTAAATAATTTACAATTTTACCGCAATATTGCCTCAAGTAAGCTATTTTCTAAATTTACTAATTCATCGTTCCACAAATTCTTTTGAATAAACCAGTGTTTTGCTTTCTGATAATTTTCATCTTGCAAAATCACTGTGGCTACTGTTGCACTGTATTCGTAACAAGCTGTGCCTTCCCGCATCAAAGCAATCAGTTGCTTGCGTTTTCGACCCAATTGTTTTTCTGATAATTCTGGTAAATCGAGCCATAAATTTTCTAAAGTTGTCAACAACTTATCTCCAATTTCAAAGCGTTTTTCAACTAAACGAGCTCGATCATTTAAATCAAGCACTTCTATCGTTTTTTCACCCAATTGAGTTTTGCTGTATAGCCGATAATTTTTCAAAGAGAGATGATCTTGTGGCGCATTTTGAACCGGATGGATGACAGGCTCTTGTTTTGTATCATGATTAGATTTATGACCGTTACACCGTTTACATGCCGGCAATAAATTTTCCCATAGCATAACTTCATTTTGATACAACGACTTAGGATGAAAATGCTCGACTTCCAAATAACTACCCCCACTGCTCACATCACATTCACAGTAGCAACATTTACCATGCGACAGTTCTAACAATGCGTCCTTGATAAATTTCTCATTCCAAACAGGATGTTGCTCGCGCTGATAACGTTCTGTGAGTTCTTTCACTTTGTCATCAGTTAATTCTGCGGGACGGGGAACCGGATGTAAACGAATCATAATGGTTTTGGAGTCAAGCCCGCCATTTGGATGCGCAATAATTTTCGCTGCGTACTGGCAGGATGCAAAATTTCACTCAGTTTTTCATAAAGTTCCGAAGCACGTTCTGCATTTTCTTGATCTAATGCCTCATCGAATTGACGAATCAGTTGCAAATAGGATTCTGAGCGAGTTTTGCCTTCGAGTCCCATCAATTCTTCCAAAATTTCAACCACTGTCCAACCTTTAAATGTTTTGACATCTGGTTGCGAGATAATTGTTTTATCGCCTTCCTTAGTCAATATCACAACGTTCACATTTTCAGCGGATTGCACCACCAGCGGACTGTGCGAAGTGACTATAAATTGCGTTTTTGGGAAGTGATGCGATAAAAATTGAATAATCTTGCGTTGCCATTCAGGATGCAAGTGCATATCAATTTCATCCACCAACACAATCGCAGGTTCAGCAAGCGGATTTTTACTGTCGGGATAGCGGTCAAATTGCCGTTTCATCAAATCGCCGAGCCACGAGATAGAAGATTGATATCCATAACCTAATTCGTGCAGACGCAACTTGCCGTAGTCCGTGTCGAACAGAACGTAAGTGTTATACGGTGGCTTTTGCGAAGTTTCAAAACTTAAATCTTTGACATCTGGCAACATACCACTGGTCAACACTTTTTTGACTTTTTCTAAATACAATCCTGCTGATTTCACTCCATTTTTTTCAGCTAAATAGGTTTGTAGCAGCCATTCTTCAATATTTACGTTTTCATAATTTTTAAGAAAGAATGAGAGTAAATCAAATGTAGTTTCAATGTTAAAACTGGTTGGCACTGGGTTTTGGGTTGCTCTATCTATTCCATAGCTAAATATTTCAATTTTCTCTGAGAGAATATAATAAAGGTTATTTTTAGCTTTGAGCCAACCCCATTCAAACTCTGGATGAAAGTTTTTTTGCTCATTAATAAGTTTTGAATAAATGCTGAATCCAGAATCTACTAACTTCTTACCATCTAAGCGAAAATGATAAAATTGGCGCATAGAATAATTTATCGCTGGAACAAAACAGCCATCCTCTAATTCACCGAAATCGTTATACTCTACAGTTCTTAATCCTGCTAAACATTGCAATAAAGTCGTTTTTCCCGTGTTGTTGTTGCCTAAAATCACTGTCCATTGTGCAAAGTTTCCCTGTTTATCTGTCAGATCAATCGTTTGTTCCTCTTTAAAGCACTTGACATTGCCTACAGTAAGCGAAGCAAAATAAACAGACGGTTCTTTCTTAGTTGTCATTAGAAATCTCTTCTAAAATTGAAATTAAGCTCGTTACCAAGTTCAACTTGGTAATGAATGTGTTACAAGCTCCGCTTGACGAATTTTAAACATCAC
>DYQV01000492.1 GCA_020719105.1 Rikenella microfusus | reverse complement strand
TTTTAAATTATTTTGAATTTCGGTTTCGGCATCCCTATTTTCAATTAGTTTTTGAGCTGTAATTGCAAATTGATGCAATTTCTCGGCAAGTAGCTCTTTGGGTAAATGTTTGGTAATGTATTCGGCTACTTTAATGTTGGCTTTATCGAGTTGCAGGAGTTCTACTTGTTCTTGGTTCCCTTCGGCACAAAGCAGCAACCCAATGGGTGTTTCCTCGCCTTCTTCGGTTTCGTGTTTTTCTAAATAACGAAGGTAAAGTTCCATTTGTCCTTTGTAGGCTGCTTTAAACTTTCCTATTTTCAAATCTATGGCAACTAATCTTTTCAGTTTACGGTGATAAAAAAGTAGATCGAGCTTAAAATCGGTATTGTCAATTATCATTTTTTTCTGACGAGCCACAAAAGTAAAACCTGTTCCAAGTTCAATCAGAAAATTTTCTATTTCTTTAAGAATAGCTACTTCCAAGTCTTTTTCGGCATAGGTGTCTTTCAGGTTTAAGAAATCAAGCACATAATGGTCTCTAAAAACCAAATCGGGCGACATTTTATCATTTTCTTTTAATGCTTTTAGTTCGAGTTTTGCAAGTTCTTCGGGCTTTTTACTTATGGCAGTGCGTTCAAAAAGCATCGAATCAATTTTCTTACGCATGGTGCGAACGCTCCAATTTTCTACACGACACATTTGAACGTAAAACTCGCGTTCAAGCGCTGTTTTTAAATACATTATTTCTTTTAAATGCGACCAACTTAATTGTCTCCACAGTGTAGAGACAATTTGAATATCAGGAAAAGTCTCTACAAAGTAGAGACAATGTTGTAATTGTTTTACACTCCAACCTTTCCCATATTCTTTTACCAATTTATCAGATAAAGATTGTAAAATTTGCTTACCATAATCGGCTCGCTTATTTTGCAGAATATCTTCATTTATTCGTTTGCCAATATGCCAATAGGTAGCCGTTAAACTAACATTTATTGCCTGAGCAACTTGCTGTTTTCCTTCTTCAATTATTTTCTTTATTTCCGGAAATAATTTACTGTTTAAATCTATTTCTTTACTCATAATTTAAACTCTTTAAATTATTCTGAATTTCGGTTTCCAAATTCTTCAATTCCGAAAAAAGCTTATCAAAATTGGTTTTAAAGCTGTTCATTGCTTTCCTCTCCCAAAATTTTTTTAATGTGTTTGTCGAAATCCGATTCAAAAAGGCGATCCTGCACTACGCGGTATTTCTCGAATTCGCTTTCGGCAAAGGCTTTGGCTATTTCGGCAGTTACACGCCCCGGGTTATCGAGTACTTCGCGCTGATTAAATTGCAAAAAGGCATTGAGGCGTTTTGCCCAATCGTCCATACTCATGGGTATGCCACGTTCGGCCTGGTCTTCGGCATAGTCGAGGTACATGGTTACAAAACGGTCGAGCGATTTTAATTCCTGCTCGTTTAAATAGTTTTTGGCAATGCTCACGTCGGTTTTAATAATTTTACCATCAGGCGCATTTTTCCAACTGGTTAAGCCCATGTGTTCTTTTTCGGCGCTGGCGCGCTTTACAATTAATTCGGCGGCTGTTTGCCCGTGTGTGGCATAATGCAATTTGTTTTGTACGTTGGCAAAAAAAGTTTGGGTAGTGGCAGCGTCTTTGTTGTAGTCCATTGCCGTGGTGTATATGTCGGTTATTTTTTGGTAAAAATTGCGCTCGCTGCTGCGTATTTCGCGTATTTCGGCCAGCAAGTCGTCAAAATATTTTTTACTGAAAAATGCCCCATTTTTCAACCGTTCCTTATCGAGCACGTAACCCCTGATGGCAAAGTCGCGCAACACATTGGTAGCCCATTGCCTGAACTGTATGGCACGGTTGGAATTTACGCGGTAGCCAACCGAAATGATAGCATCAAGATTATAAAACTGTGTGTTATAATTTTTCCCATCAGAGGCAGTTATCCGGAATTTCCGGATAACTGAATTTTGGTTTAGTTCACCACTTTCAAAAATATTTTTTAAATGCTCGCTTATCGTGCGTACATCAACTTCAAAAAGCACTGCAATCAACTTTTGCGACAGCCAAACGGTTTCGTCCTCAATCCTCACCTCAATGGTGCTTTCGCCGGCTTGCTTGCTAAATACCAAAAATTCGGCAGTTGAGTTTCTGATGCTAAGTTTTTTACTCATATTTCAGCCCTCCCAACTGTTTTTTAATTTCCAATTCCAAACTTGCCGATTCTGCAAAAAGTACATCTAAATTCGATTTAAAGCCTTTCATTTTGGTATAAAACTCATCGGCTGTAATGTCCACGTATTCAATT
>DYQV01000061.1 GCA_020719105.1 Rikenella microfusus | reverse complement strand
GTTCTATAACGTTTTGAGTGGGTAAAGGTAAAAACAACTAATTTAGGAGGCAAAAGAAAAAGAATATTGGATTTACCCAAAGAAGTTTTGACGTTCAGATCATTAAATAAATTGTTTCACTAGGCTAATGGAATTAGTTTGATAAGCTCTAAAATGTCACTGTCGGTCAGGTTTTCGAGTTCTGATTTATCAAAGATGGATAAAAGATATAGGGTCTCGTTTTCATAAACAAGATGGGTTATTATCCTTGCTCCGCCCGATTTGCCTTTCCCTTTACTGGCAATTGCCAGTCTTATTTTAAAGCAATTATGCCCAATTGAAGTGCCTTTTTCAGGTTCATTTTTTAACCCTTCGATAAGACTTTTTAATTCGGCATTAAGCGAAGGATATTTCCGTATCAAGCGTTTGGCTTGCCGTTCAAAAACAACCGTTGATTTAACATTAAAGTTCATCGAGAAAATCCTCAGCGTTTCGGGCTTGTTTTTTACCTTGCTTAATTTGATTCATTTCATCAACAGCCTCAGCCAGTTCTTTCATAAAAAGTTTTTTGTTTCGCAAGCGTTCCAGTTCCCCCAAATCTTTTTGAATCTGCTCCCAATCTTTCATTGGAAGCTGTACGCCACTTTTCTTCCCTTTTGTATCGGTAATATATTGCAAGTCCATGGTAGTTATTTTTTTGTCAAAAATACAAAATTTAATGTTTCTTTTAATCTTTCATCATCACCAATTCCACCCGATATTCTGAAACATCCACCGGTTTATCGAATTCCGGATAGGGCGTTGCATCCAAAAAATGGAAATCATATCCTCCCACGCTGGTATCGGGTTGGAAATACGAATCGAGGGTGAAGGGGTACTCCAAATTTCCTTTTTTGAAGGTGAGTTTTACCGCAACATTCCCTTGCCAAAAACATACAACACCAATAGGACATCGGCTTTCGTTTGATAACGAATCAAAGGTTAGCGAAAGGTGGTTTGCCTCATCCACCAAAGTAGTTTGGTAGCCAATGGTAAGGGTATCGTTTAATGTAATTTGGCCTCCTTTAAGGGAAGCATCGGCGATGGGTTCTTTCTCTTTTGAACAGGCAACAACCAACATTAAGGATGCAAGTAGATACAAGAAAAAAAGTAGATTTTTCATTTCAGCAGGTGTTTTTGATTATCACAAATTTAATAAATATTTGAGACAGTATTCTCAGAATTACCCAACCAAATTGTTTATTTTTGGCTTTCGGCAATTAACTATTTAACCCATCATGCAGGTAATGAATTCCTTTCAAGAAGACAAAGCAGCCCAGTACGTCAACCGTTTCATAAATGCCACCGACCAGCATGTTTTTTTAACCGGGAAAGCCGGCACGGGGAAAACCACCTTGTTGAAAGCCATTGTGGAATCGACCCATAAGAAGACACTCATTGCGGCACCCACGGGTATTGCAGCCATCAATGCCGGGGGCTCTACCTTGCATTCTTTGTTTCATCTGCCGTTCGGGACTTTTATCCCCGAAAACCGTATTGATTCCAATCTGGAAATTAACACCCAACTGACAACCCCAAATAGTTTGATCAAAAACCTCCACATGAACGCCACCAAAAGGGCGTTGATTGAGGAAGTTGAGTTGCTGATTATTGACGAGGTAAGTATGCTGCGTGCCGATTTGCTCGATGCCATTGATGCAGTGTTGAGGTATGTGCGGCGCAATCGGAACGTGCCATTTGGTGGGGTGCAGATTTTATTTATCGGCGATTTGTGGCAGTTGCCTCCGGTTGTGAAAGACGATGAATGGGGCCTGCTGAAAAGATATTACCCTACCATTTACTTTTTCAATGCATTGGCGTTGAAGGGTAACCATCCGGTATATATTGAATTGGAAACCATCTATCGGCAAACCGACCAACAGTTCATCGATCTGTTAAACCATTTTAGAATTAATGAAGTCACGCCAACCGATGTGGAACTGTTGAACCGTCAATACCGGCCCAGTTTCAATCCCATCGATAATCCAGGGTACATTTATTTAACCACCCACAATTACAAAGCCGACAACATCAACAAACAAGCATTGGAAAAACTGCCAGGCAAACGCTTCGCCTTTAAAGCTAAGGTGGAGGGCGATTTCAGTGAATATTCCTATCCCGTGGAATATACGTTGGAACTCAAAAAAGGGGCACAGGTGATGTTCATTAAGAACGATTATTCGGGCAACAGCGCCTATTTCAATGGGAAAATAGGCCTTGTGGAAGAAATATCCAACGAAAGCATTCAGGTTTCCTTTCTCGACAACTCGCCTTCGGCTGAGGTGGAACCTTATACTTGGGAGAATAAAAAATTCTCTCTGGATAAGGAAACCCGCGAGATTAGCGAAACCATTGTGGGCAAGTTTACCCATTTTCCCCTGAAGTTGGCATGGGCTATCACAGTGCATAAAAGCCAGGGATTGACTTTTGATAAGGCCATGATTGATATTTCGCAGGCTTTTGCCCCCGGTCAGATTTATGTGGCACTATCCCGGTTAACCGCCTTAAAAGGACTTGTCCTGACCCAACCCATCAGCATCAATGGCCCCGATGTGGATCCTGCTTTGCTCCAATACAGCCAATCGGCAAAAGATGAGATGCAGATGGAGGAATCGTTTGAACGGGCTTCGTCGGAATACCTGAAAAAGCAAGTTATTCAGGCTTATTCCTTTGGTTGGATGGTTCGCGATTTACAGGAACATATCGACAGTTACGATAAAGACGAAGTACGGTCCACCAAACAGAAATACCTGAATTGGGCTATGGCACTGCAATCCAAAGTAAAACCATTGGTTGAAGTAGCTAATAAATTCCAGTCGCAGATTTCTCGATTGGTTCAATCGCAGCAACCCGAGGCATTAGATACATTGTTGGAAAGGGTAGGAGCGGCACGGCAGTATTTTCAGCCCTTGCTCAACGAATTGCTTTCCAGCATAATTGAACACAAAAAGCAAGCAAAAAGGGAAAAAGGCACAAAAAAGTATTTAACCGAATTGCAATGGGTTGAGGGAATTTTTTACCGACAGATGCTCACCATTTCTAAAGCCGAGGCATTGTGCCAATCGGTAATTAACCGTACCGAACTCGATAAAAAGATGGTCCAGGTATTGGCTTCCGCTATTCGTCCTGTTGAACCGGATGGTGAGCCCAAAGCTTCATCCATAAAGGTGAAGAAACCAAAAGGGGAACAGGTGGATACCCGGTTGACCACTTTGGAACTATACCTTAAAAACAAATCGGTGGAAGAAACGGCTACCGCACGAAGCATGAGCCCCAGAACCATTGAAGGGCACTTAGCAGAATGTATAGGAAAAGGCATGCTTGATGTAAATGATTTGGTAACCACAAAAAAACTGAACGAAATACTGAAAGTTGCCCAGGAATTGGATACTGTGTTGCTCTCGCCAATTAAAGAATTGGTTGACGAAACCATTACTTATGCCGAAATTAAATATGTGATGGCTTATTTGGCGTTTGAGTCGAAGGAGGAGTGATCAAGCCCGAAGACGGGAGTCAGAAGTACGAAGTCAGTGACCAGTGACCAGAATCCTGTATTCAGAAACCCTTACCAGATACATACATCAATACAATTCTAAGATATAAACTCTAATTTCTATTCTCTAACCTCTATTTATCAAACACATCGTACACTTTTTTACCGCCGGTGTAAGTCTGTTCAATTTTTATTTTGTACAAATCCTTTGTGGGAGCCGAAAGCAAGTCTTGCGACAGCACTACAAAATCGGCCATTTTACTCTTTTCGATGCTGCCTTTTTCGTTTTCCTCAAATTGACCCATAGCAGCCCAAATGGTCATAGCTTTCAGGGCTTGCATCCGCGAAAGCTGTTGTTTGGGAAAATAGCCTCCAACAGGCATTCCATCTTGATCCTGGCGGGTAATAGCTGCATAAAAGCCAAATAACGGGTTAATATCTTCAATTGGAAAGTCGGAACCGTTAATCAACCAATCGTTTTGCTTCAAGAGATCTTGCCATGAATAAGCGTGTTGCACCCGCTCAACACCCAACCTTGCTTCGGCCCAACTCATATCGGAAGTACAATGGGTGGTTTGAATGCTGGGTATGACACTAAACTGCTTGAAGGTTTTCAAATCGGCAGGATTTACAACCTGGGCATGTTCAATGCGCCATCGGTAATCGTTTTTTCCTTTTAACAGGGAGCCGTAAATGGATAGCATCAACCGGTTGGCCGAATCGCCGATGCAATGGGTATTAACCTGGTAATTATATTCGTAAGCCAATTGGCATAAAGCCTTTAAACTATCAGGATTATTTAATAAAAGACCGTAATTGGTAAGGTCATCGCTATAGGGTTTTAACAAGTGTGCGCCACGAGAACCCAAAGCACCATCGGCATAAAGTTTTAAGGATCGGACGTTTAAGTAGGGGGTTTGGTAAAACCCATTTTTCAAAAAGTAATGTAGGTTCTCTTTCGTCGGGCTAAGCATGGCATAAATACGCATGGCAAGTTGCTGCTGTTTTTGCAAGCTATCAATCAAAAGTATTTGCGGTTTTTCAAGACCAGCATCTCCTACAGAGGTTAAACCCACTGCAAAGCAGTTCTGCTGCGCTTTCAGCAATCCTGCAATTAGTTCTTGTTGGGTAGGTTTAGGTACAAAAGCTAAAACCAAATCAACGGCATTATCTATTAATAATCCGGTGGGTTTTCCATCTTTTAAAAGTATTTTTCCTCCTTTAACCTGGGTACTTTCATTAATACCTGCAATTTTCAGTGCTACTTGGTTGGCAATAGCGGCATGGCCGTCAATTCGCCGCAATAAAACGGGAGTTTCGGGAAAAGCTTCATTTAAAAGCTGGTTGGTAGGAAAGTCTTTTGGCTGCCATAAGTTTTGATCCCATCCTCGGCCGGTTATCCATTTACTATTATATTCCTGATGGTGCTTTTTAGCCCTTTCCACCACTTCGTTAAACGACTTGGCTCCCTGTAAATCAACCTGAGTCAATGTTTCGCTGTATCCAACAAAATGACAATGCGGATCGATAAATCCCGGGTAAATATACTTGCCCTTTAAATCGAGTACTTTTTCACTGTAAAATTGGGCATTGATAGTTGCATCAGGACCGATGGCAACATATTTCCCATCCATAACAGCCAACCCTTGAACCACGGTAAAGTTTTTATCTACCGTATAAATTTTAGCGTTCTTAATAATTAAATCAGCTTTTTGTCTGAAATCGCAAGAGATCACAGTAATACTTAATATAGATAGTAAAAGAAAACAAATCCGGTTCATAGTTTAAAATGTTGTTGGCTCTATATCCAGTCAGCAAAATGGCCGACAATTATGAATTGATAAATTCGTGAGCAAAGGTATAAACTTTCATTTTAAGGTATAGTAGCAAAAAAGCGTAAAATTTTACTATTTCGAATGTTGTGATGGAAAACGCATTTTCGGAATGGGTATTACTCGAATGGCACTTTTAGAACGACCCTATTCGCCTTCCTTTTTGAGACCAATCTGCTTTCTTGGTTTAGGATTCTCTTGTTTTTCAATGAGTTCATCGAAACAAGAAAATACTAGCTCAATATTTTTATCTTGATTTATAACAAGTGATAGTATTGCTACACCTTGTTCGGTGAAAGAAAACGGAAGATATTTTGAGTATTGTCCTTGCTTTAGGATCACAAATTGTGATATTAGAAATGGCTATATTTTCTTTAACTCTTCAATTGTTTTTGCCGGATTAGTAGAAGCAAAGACCGTATTGCCGGCTACCAGCACATTAACCCCTGCATCAACTAGTTTACGGGCATTTTCAAGAGTAACACCTCCATCTACCTCAATTAAGGTTTTTGAATTGGTTTTAATTATCAACTCTTTCAATTTACTGATTTTGGAATATGAATGTTCAATAAACTTTTGTCCGCCAAAACCTGGATTTACCGACATGATTAGCACTAAGTCAATATCGTGGATGATATCGTTCAATACATTTATTGGAGTATGCGGATTCAAGGAAACACCGGCTTTCATACCCAATGTTTTCATGGCTTGCAACGTTCGGTGCAAGTGGGGACAGGCCTCATAATGAACGGTAAGAATTTCAGCCCCAGCTTGCTTGAATTGCTCCAGATAACGGTCGGGTTGTTCAATCATTAAATGTACATCGAGAGGTTTTTTAGCAATTTTTTGCACGGCTTTAATCACCGGAAAACCAAAAGAAATATTGGGTACAAACATACCATCCATCACGTCAATGTGAATCCAATCGGCTTGGCTATTGTTAACCATTTCAATATCACGGGCCAGATTGCCAAAATCGGCAGAAAGAAGAGAAGGAGCAACTAACGGTGATTTCATGTTTGCATTCTTTTAGTTTGTGTAAAGATAGAAAATAGTTGTATAGGTAGATTGATACCTATGCAAAACAAAGAATACCGGAGATTTCCGGTTTTTTATTATCCTAAATAGGTTTTTAAATTTTTACATCGTGAAGTTTGTTTCAGTTTTCGGATGGCTTTTTCTTTAATCTGCCGGACCCTTTCGCGGGTTAAATCAAACTTTTCACCAATTTCTTCCAGCGTGTGTGGCGGTGTGCCGTTTAATCCAAAATAATACCGGAGTATATCTGCTTCACGCTGCGACAAGGTGGTTAACGTTCGTTCAATTTCTTTTCGAAGGGAATCGTTAATCAGGTTCCTGTCGGGTAGAATCCCGTCTTTATTGGGTATAACTTCATACATGCTACCATCTTCGCCTTGTTGCAAAGGGGCGTCCATTGAAATGTGCCTATTGCTCGATGCCAATGCCTTTTTAACGTCATCGGCATGAATATCAAGCATTTTAGCAATTTCTTCAGCGGTTGGTTCCCGCTCAAATTCCTGCTCTAAGCGGGCTAATGTTTTATTAATTTTATTAATGGAACCTATTTTATTGAGAGGCAACCGAACGATACGGGCTTGTTCAGCCAACGCCTGCAAAATAGATTGGCGAATCCACCAAACGGCGTAGGATATGAATTTAAATCCCCGGGTCTCATCAAACCGCTGAGCTGCTTTAATTAAACCCAGATTCCCTTCATTTATTAAGTCTGGCAAACTGAGCCCTTGATTTTGATATTGCTTTGATACAGAAACAACAAACCGTAAATTACCTTTTATTAATCGGTGAAGTGCCGAACTGTCGCCTTTTTTTATTTTTCGTGCTAGATCTACTTCTTCATCCGCTGAGAGCAATTCTTCTTTTCCAATTTCGTGCAAGTATTTATCCAACGACTGGGTATCGCGATTGGTTACTTGCTTTGTTATTTTAAGCTGTCTCATGGGATATTTACTATCAGTTTAAGCACTAACAAATTACATTTGACTTACAAATGTATTCAACCAGGATTCAATTCTACTTTCACTTAATTCTTCCTCATGATCTTCGTTTAATGGCAATCCAACAAATTTACCATCAACAATGGCTGCTGATTCATTGAATTCATATCCTTCGGTTGGCCATTGACCAATTATGGTGGCACCGTTTTCGACTAACACATTATAAAAGGTGCGCATATCGTCAACAAAATTATTGGTATAGGCTAGTTGATCGCCTAAACCGAAGATAGCCACTTTTTTACCGGTAAAATCAATGGTTTTGAAAGTAGGCATAAACTGATCCCAGTCGATGCTGGTATTCTTATGCGACCAGGTATGAGTTCCAATAGTTGAGCCCCCTATTATAAGGCTCTTATACTCAGTAAGTGTTTCTTTATTGGCCTCTTTAACTGGTATTAACTCACTTTTTTCAGAACCAATTTTGTTTGCAATTAATTTAGCAATTCGTTCGGTGTTGCCACCTACAGGTCCATATAGCACCGCAATCTTGTTTTTCATAAAGGGAATCGTTTGGTTAACGTAATCACAAAGTTATAATTAATTTTTACTTTTCATACTGGCTATAGCTAAAATGAGGCCAAGCACTAAACTTAATGCCGCCGCAAATAACACTTGGTAATCGGGAGGCAATAAAAAAGTTAAGGTATGCGCCGGAATCCAAAAAATGGGAATCGTTTTTTTAAATACAAAATGCCATTGCACTTTCCAGTCAATGGTTTGTAAAATATGAGCAAAATTGATGGGTATAATTAAACTTTTCAATTTTCCATTGTGATATGAAATGTGCATGTCAGTAATTTTATGAAATGTCATCATTACCGGGGCATAAATTATATTTATGGCAATACTTATTGAAAGTGCCACCCCTAATTTTGTAAAGGTTAAGGTTTGCCGCATGGATTGTACTGCATCTGAAATTCCCAAAAATTGAAGAAAGATTGGCGTACCGGTGGCGAAAATAACAAATGCCATTTTAATGGTCAAACCAATAATGCCCCAAATCAATGCTTTTGGTAGTACACCAAACGTTTTGCGATAATAGTTTCCGGTGCGGATTCGAAAACCTAACATTTCGCCAAATGTTGCTAACACGGCAAATTTTATAAAACTGGTAATCATTCCATGGTCTTTGTTGAAAAGCGAATAAGCCTGACGGCCAGTTTCCCAGAATAGCAGCGGTGAAAGAATTACCAATACGATACCTATTAAAAATATGTCTTTTCTTTTCATCTATTTTATAACTGCCTGTTTATCTCTATAATACGGTTCAAAACCTTGTTTAATTCCTTTGGAAATTCTACTCCAACTCAATCCGACAGCCAACATAAGAATTAACACAAAGACTATCATTGCTTTTTCTTGTTTCGATAAAATCTTCAGTTGCATGTAACTTTTTATTAGCAGCCGATGCTTTTTCACTTCCATTAACAAGCCAATAGGTGTTTAGTTTATAATGATGGCAAATTGCAACAGTTCTTGTTTCTTATTTTTCAATTCGAATTCGAGCATCAACCGCCATAATTCTGTCTCTTTTTCCTAACAGCGGATTGATATCCATTTCTGCAATCTCAGGGGCAGTTATGCAAAGTGCTGCCGTTCGGGATATCACTTCGGCAAATAATTGCTCGTTGACGGGTTCTTGCCCTCGGATACCTTGAATTATTTTGTACGATCGTAAATTCTGAATCATGGAAAGGGCTTCCTGATGATTAATGGGTGCCAAGTTTGCTTGAATATCTTTTAATACTTCAATAAAAATTCCACCCAAACCGCACAAAACTAACGAACCAAATTTTCCTTCTTTTTTTGCTCCAACAAACAGTTCTGTTCCCGATAGCATGGGTTGTATCAAAATTGAGGTTGTATCTTTAATTTGTATCATACGATTGAATTCGATGGTTACTTGTTCCAAAGTTTTTACATTTAGAACCACACCTCCCACATCTGATTTATGTAAGGGACCAACCACTTTCATAACCAATGGGAAACCCAATAATTTGGCTTTATCCAATGCTTCAGATAGGTTGTCAACCACGGCTTCATCTGCCCTGGATATTCCTGCTGCATCCAATAATTCTTGAATTTTATCAGGTTCTAAATACCCATTTGTAGCTGATTCGATGATGGTCCGGATTTTCTTATGATCAACGGTTGGCATAACATTGCTTGATGATTGAGGCTTTGGTGTATTATATACCTTTGTTAGCGCATTGCCCAGCATCACTTCGTCGGGAAAATTAATCCGTCCTTTTGCAATAAAGTGTTTAATTTCATCAGCTACATTAACTATGGAAGGAAGTATTGGGTATATGGGTTTTTTGCAAGTATTCATTTTTTGATTCAGCAAATCATAAACTTCATTTACTTCAAATAAACCGGGGCTGCCAAAAATAATACACATCGCATCAATTGAATCAAAATCGTTATCGCACGCATCAATAATCTGACCTAACTGCTCGGCGGTTCCAGTGGCTAAAAAGTCAATTGGGTTAGCGACTGATGAACCGGAAAAAAGTTTCTCAAGTAATTCAACAGCTTTTGGCCCTTCCAAATGGGGAATTTGAAGCCCTCCATTCGATAAAGCGTCAGTTAGCATCACGGCAGGGCCTCCGGCATGGGTAATAATAGCCATATTTTTGCCTTTAAGTTCAGGATGCATAAATACAGCGGCAACGGTGGCCAATTCACTACGGCTGTAACAACGCACAATACCTGCTTTACGAAATAGTGCATCCACAGCCACATCACTATTTGCCAAAGCTCCAGTATGCGACGAGGCTGCTCGGCTGCCCGCCTCGGAGCCTCCGGCTTTAATAGCGGCAATGCGGCAACCCTTTTGTATTAAAGAAGTGGCATGCTTTAAAAGCACATCCGGTTTGTTTACACTCTCAATATACATCAGTTTAACCCGGCTGCTTGTTCGGGGGTCGAAGGTTTCATCCAAATATTGAAGAATATCTTCAACACCCATTTGAGCACTGTTACCAACAGAATATACACTGGAAAAGGTAAGACCATTTGGAACTCCCGCTTCCATAATATAAACTGCTGTTGCACCAGATCCTGAAATAAAATCACAACCTTTTGAATCCAATTTTGGAATAGGTGTGGTAAAAACTCCACTGTAATTCTGATTTAAAACACCAATGCAGTTGGGACCGATTAACGCTCCATTGACCTTATTTATAGTGTCAACTAGTTGTTTCTCAAGTTTTGCACCTTCTTCATTTTCTTCGCTAAAACCAGATGAAAGAATGATGAAAGCACGGGTGTTTTTTTGATTTGACAGCAATTCAACGGTTGCCGGGCAAAACTTTGCTGCAATGGCAAGAATGGCCAAATCGGTTTCAGGCAAGTCCTTCACATCGCGGTACGAAGGTAAGCCCTGTACCTGATCCATTTTAGGATTTACCACATACAAGGCCCCTTTGAAATGATGGTCGATTAGGTTTTTCACCACCTTTCCACCGGGTTTATGAATATCGTCGGAACCACCTATTATGGCTATACTTTTGGGATTAATTAATTGCTGATTTATCATGATTGGTGCTATTTTGTGGCAAATTTAGAAAAGCGTTTACAAATTAATTGGCGCTTTGGGTATGTTATATATTTTTGGCTACATGTTATAAAATAGCAAATTCAACTATTGAATTGAATTTTGAGTAACCAACTATTTGCAAGTTAACAATTAGTTATTAACAATATGTAATAGTTAGTTATGGCTCAAAGTTTCTATTTAAATTGAAACAAAAACATTGTAAAGTGCATATAATTAACCCGCTTTATTCATACCTGAGCAAAGCGAAAGGTATGAATGTGC
>DYQV01000491.1 GCA_020719105.1 Rikenella microfusus | reverse complement strand
GTTATTACTCTCTGTTTTTTTGCACAATCACAAACCGTTTCAAATGTTGATTCGTACCAGGAAGGAACCAATATTGTAATAACCTACCAATTAACCGGTTGCCAAGCTAACCAACAGAGTGGGTTATTTATTTACTATTCAGTAAACGAGGACCGCTTTATGGGTCCTATTAAAACCGTAACCGGCGATGTTGGAGACAAACTTTTTACTGATGGCGCTAAAAAAGCCGTTTTGCATGAATTTCTATCACTTGCAAATTCTATCCTCAAAAAATCCACTTGAAATACTTCCGAATTTCATTAAATTTGACCCCTCAATTAAACTGAACTATAATGATTAATAAAATCAAGGCTTTACTCAAAGAGACGGAAGAAATTAGCATAAAATCCGCAGAAGAGTTGGAGTTATTTCGATTGAAATACCTAAGCAAAAAGGGTGAAATATCGCAGTTGTTCAACGATTTCAAGAATGTTCCAGCGGAATTAAAGAAAGAAGTAGGCCAGGAAATAAATATCCTGAAACAGTTTGCGCAGGAAAAATTCGATCAGTTTAAAGCAATTATTGAGGATTCACATTCGGGAGCGGAAAGCCTTGATTTAACCCGTCCGGGAGAACCATTGGAATTAGGTTCACGTCATCCCATATCCATTGTACGTAACGAAATTATCAGCATATTTAACCGGTTGGGCTTTACTGTGGCTGAAGGTCCGGAAATTGAAGACGACTGGCATGTGTTTTCAGCGTTGAACTTTCCTCCGGAGCACCCAGCCCGCGATATGCAGGACACCTTTTTCATCGATAAGGAGAACGAAATCCTATTGCGCACCCATACATCAAGTGTTCAGGTTCGTGTGATGCAGAATACCCAACCGCCAATCCGCAGCATTTTCCCCGGAAGGGTTTTCCGCAACGAAGCTATATCGGCCCGTGCCCATTGTATTTTCCATCAAGTGGAAGGCTTGTATGTGGCCGAAAATGTTTCATTTGCCGACTTAAAACAGACCCTTTTATACTTTGCCAAAGAAATGTTTGGCGAAAAAACACAAATTCGTTTGCGCCCGTCGTATTTCCCATTCACTGAGCCATCGGCCGAGATGGATGTATCGTGCTCCATTTGTGGAGGAAAAGGCTGCAACATTTGCAAATACAGCGGCTGGTTGGAGATATTGGGCTGTGGCATGGTGGACCCAAATGTATTGGAAAGCTGTGGCATTGACAGCGAAAAATATACCGGGTTCGCCTTTGGGATGGGCATTGAACGTATTGCCATGCTCAAATTCCAGATTAAAGATTTAAGGCTCTATTTTGAAAACGATGTTCGATTTTTACGACAATTTAAAGCAGCCTATTAATCCTGTTTACTTAAAGAAAAGCCCTGTAATTGTTAAACTACAGGGCTTTTTTCTATTTCAACGCTTCTTCATATCGTTTTTCAACAGTCTTCCAATCCACTACATTCCAAAACTGGTCCACATAATCGCCCCGTTTGTTTTGGTATTTCAGGTAGTATGCATGTTCCCATACATCAATGGTTAAAATGGGAGTTCCCTTTACAGTACTTACCGGCATCAAAGGATTGTCTTGATTTGGAGTGGAAACAACGGCTAACTTTTTATCGGCAACTACCAACCAAGCCCAACCCGAACCAAATTGACCTAAGGCTGCCTTTTTAAATACCTCTTTAAATTTAGCCAAATCGCCCCATTGAGCAGTAATAGCATCGGCTAACGCTCCGGAAGGAATCCCACCTGAATTAGGAGCCATGCAATTCCAAAAAAAAGTGTGGTTCCAAACCCCACCGCCATTGTTCCTTATGGGTGCCGGTGTACCTTCCGTTATAGAGGAATTCAACTGGTCGATAGTCTTTTTTTCATATTCCGTTCCTGTTACCGCTTTATTCAGGTTATCAATGTATGCTTTATGGTGTTTGCTGAAATGAATTTCCATAGTGGTGGCATCAATATATGGTTCCAGAGCATTGTATGCATAAGGCAAAGCAGGTTGGGTGAACTGTGCAAACGCCGCTATGCTCCCAAATGCAAAAAGTAATAAACTTAAAAGTGTTTTCATAAAATAGATTTTTAATACAGTGAATTACATTATTTGTTAATGAAAGGCTAAACGGTAAAATAATGAAATTGTTCGCTGGGGGTATAAAAAAATTTAGCTGAAAGTACTCATTATAACTACTGTAATAATCATCAGAAAAGA
Source organism: Rikenella microfusus (assembly GCA_020719105.1). Lineage (GTDB taxonomy): Bacteria > Bacteroidota > Bacteroidia > Bacteroidales > SZUA-534 > GWE2-40-63. The sequence continues at coordinate 92 of DYQV01000491.1, read as the reverse complement.
TGTTTTATTTTCTTGAATTGTAACGTTATTAAAAAATAATCGTCTATAGGGAGATTATTTTTATGCAACAGCAACACCACATTATTTATGAA
>DYQV01000490.1 GCA_020719105.1 Rikenella microfusus | reverse complement strand
TTAAAGAATGCCTAAAACATTTTCCAAATCGGGGTTAACCCAACTAAATCATATAGTTCGGCTAAACAAAGCCTCCTAATGGTTAATTTGGGTTAAAGATGAATTAAATCATGCTAACACATTTACTTATTTAAATAGTTGTAACTTTGATATTTAGTTGTCAATTTTGCACCAGTCAAATTTCGATAGATTCATTTAAAGCGCAAACTGTTGTGGAAAGAATAGAAACAGAACTTATTAACTTGAGCAGTCTTGATGTGGAGCGATTGGAACGTGTTGCCAATATGCTTAAAGCCATTGCTCATCCCATGCGGATTGCTATTCTTGGATTGCTTGAAAACGAAGCTAAAATGACAGTGAGTGAAATTCATCAGAAGTTGGGGATTGAACAATCCAGCACCTCGCACCACTTAGGTATTTTAAAAGATAAAGGAGTTTTAGGTTCTAAGCGCGACGGTAAAAACACCATCTATTTCCTGAAGCACGAGAACTTTGCCAAAGTAATTGAATGTGTTAACCGTTGTCCGTTGCACTGATTCAAGGTTTTGTTGCCCTTAGCATTTCCCGTTTACCGGGAGGTCCGGCAAGCCTTTCCACATAAAACCCTGAAGCTATCAGATTCCTGCGCACCTGTCCTTTAGCGGAATAAGTAACCAGTATTCCTCCAATATTTATAGCCTGGTACATGGTTTGAAACACCGGTTCCGTCCATAGATCGGGTTGTATATCCGGACCAAAAGCATCAAAAAAAATCAAATCAAAACAATCTTCAAAATCAATAGAAACCAAATCAACAGTAAGTTTGGTTAGTTTAAAATGGGGTGTTATTTCATTTTTTAGTTCCCAAGGACATTCATGCAAGGTTAAAAATGGTTTTTCCCATTCATTACCCAATACCCTTCCATAGTTCAAGAGATTGTATTCATTAGGTTGCAGTGGATACTTTTCGATGGTTGTATATTCAATGGAAAGATAGTTTTTGGCAGCATATTTCAGGGTTAAAAGGGCATTGAGCCCAGTTCCATATCCTATTTCCAAAATGCGGATTGTTTTTTTCTCTTTAAGAAGTGCCAATCCGGTTTGAATAAACACATGTTCCGATTCCTGAATGGCTCCATGAATGGAATGGTAATGTTCTCCCAAATCTGGAATATAAAGGGTGTGCGATCCATCGCCGGTAATTACTATCTGCCGCTGAAGGGGTTGGTTTTTCATGACTAAAATAGAATGGTCATTAACTCATCCTTACTAAATCCAATAAGTGGCTGTTGGTCAAATAGCATTTCTATTTTTTCTTTAACCGGAATGTAATCATGACGCAATCCGTTGAGTGATTTTTCAATCCCAGGTTGCATATTACCTGAAAATTCACATTGCATGTTTTGTATCATCCCTTTCTCCACGTTGAATTTTACTTTCAGTAAACCCTTTGTTAATTCCATAGTGCGGCTAAAACCATAAGTTGGTGAATAGGAAAAGTTCCATTCCCAAGTGGAATATTTATTGGTCACTAACTGTTGAATGGATTCAACATCAGCCACCGACAATTCATAATTCACTATTTCCGGGTGTTTCTCTTTAACTTCACTGGCAAGTAGTTGAGTAAAAGCATCCAATGAAAGTTTTATTTTAAGGTGTCCCGAAATATTAGTAACCTCGCTTCGGTTTGAGCGGACTGCCTTGTCGGTAAATTTATCCCAATCGGTTTTTAGTACCTCGTTCAATTGGTTTAACTGTGACGAAAACAGCAGCGTGCCATGATGCAGGACTTTGTTTTTATATACATGTTCGGCATTGCCCGAGAATTTCAGGTTGTTGATTACCAAATCGCTTTTACCTCGCAGCCACGCATTCACTTCCAGTTTTTGAAGCAAATCGAGAATGGGCTTCGAGAATTTTTTGAAATCAACCAAATATCCCGGAGTCCCTTGTTGGATGAAACAAAAGTTCAAATTCCCTGAATCATGAAAAACCGTGCCCCCGCCCGACAACCTCCGGATAACAGGAATGTGGTTTTCAATCACAAAAGGACCATTAATTTCGGCCATCGTATTTTGGTGCTTGCCAACTATTACCGAAGGACGGTTGATGTAAAGGTAAAAGAAATCCTCGTCAATGTTTTTAAGGAAATACTCTTCTGTGGCGATATTAAAATGTGGGTCGGTGGATGGAGATTGGTAAAAGTACATGGGGTTTATAAGTAAACTGGAAGGAAATCAATCATTGTATTACAGGTTAAACTTTTATCCGGCATAGCGTTGACAATTAACAAAAGTAGAACTTTCAAGGAAACAAATATGTCTAA
>DYQV01000002.1:21506-32806 GCA_020719105.1 Rikenella microfusus | reverse complement strand
TGATGAGCGTTACTAAATTTAATTCTAATTCTCTAGTTATTCAAACAACAGAACTTCAGTATGGTATCTATTTTGTAACCATTACCGATGCCAATCGCAATTCAAGGATTGAAAAAGTGATAAAACAATAATTGAACTGATTTAAATTTGAAAAGCCCCACGAGTATTCGAGGGGCTTTTCTATTTCAAATCAATGGATTAAAATTCAAGGCACTGCACCATTCCATTTACTCCGAATAATAAGCAATAGCCTTGGTTCGCAAATTATACTCCGACGACATTACCTCCCCATAAGCGCCGGCACTGCGTATCGATAATAAATCACCTCGTTGGGTTTCTGGTAACATCAAGGCCTTTGCAAAAAAATCCGACGATTCACAAATGGGTCCCACCACATCATATTTTGCTTCAGGTAAGTTTGATGATAAATTTTCAATTTTATGAACCGCTTGGTATAGCGCTGGTCTGATTAGTTCCGTCATTCCTGCATCTACAATGGCAAAATTGGTTTGCACCCCTCTTTTTATATAAAGTACTTTGGTAATTAAACTGCCACATTGCGCTACTAAGGCTCTACCAAGCTCAAAATGAACCGATTGCTTTGGACGCACCTCCAGAAAATCATGAAATATCTGAAAGTAGGTTGCAAATTCAGCTATTAGTTCTTTCTCAGGATCGGTATAATTAACACCCAATCCACCACCAACATTTATATGATCGACAATTATATGATGTGCAAAAAACCATTGTTGAATCTCATTCACCCGGATGCATAAACCCTTAAATGCTTGAAGATCGGTAATCTGGCTACCAATATGAAAATGTAATCCTTTTAGTTGGATATTTGGTAGTTTTTCCAAAGCTTTTAATACATCCTCCATCTCCCACATATTAATTCCAAATTTATTCTCTTCCAAACCAGTGGTTATGTAATGATGGGTTGATGCATTTACATTTGGGTTTATACGCAATGCCACACTAGCAAACTTTTTATCAGTTGCAGCAATTTCATTAATTATTTCAAGCTCAGGAATTGACTCTACATTAAAACAATAGATATTATTAGCTAATCCTATTTTAATTTCATCGTCCGATTTACCAACACCGGCAAAGACAACCTCATTGGGTTTAAATCCAGCATTAATTGATGCCAGCACTTCATTTCCGCTCACACAATCAGCTCCAAACCCATAGGAATTTATTGTTTTTAAAATCTGCTCATTGGCATTTGCTTTAACTGCATAATGTACATGATATCCATAACGTTGAGCTTCCTTTTTAACAACAGTTAAGGTTTGTTTTAATAACTCTATATCGTACCAATAAAAAGGGGTTTTTAACCGGCTAAATTGATCTAAATCACACTTCATCAAAAAAAATATTTCTAACCGTTAAAAAGATTTTTGCTTAACTCCACCAATGCTTGTTTTTTATATTCAGCTTTTACCAACATTGATATATTGTGGTCACTACCACCATACGATATCATTCTCAATGGAACATCCTTAACCGCGTTAAAAACACTGGCAGCTATTCCCTTGTTTTCGGCAATTAAATCACCAACAACACATATAATTACCTGATTTTTATCTACTTCAACCGTTCCATACTTCCTTAAATCTTCAATTATCTCCGTTAGATATTTATCACTATCTATAGTTACTGAAACACCTACTTCAGAGGTAGTTATCATATCAATGGAAGTTTTATAGGTTTCAAATATTTCGAAAACCTTACGTAAAAAGCCATGAGCCATGAGCATTCTACCGCTTTTAACTTTAATAGCTGTAATGCCATCTTTAGCTGCTATAGCACGAATCCGTTGCTTGTTGCAGGAACTGGTTATTAAAGTTCCTGGAGCCTTTGAGTCCAGTGTATTTTTTATACGAACCGGAATATTCGCAATCTTAGCAGGAGTAATACAAGTAGGATGCATAATTTTAGCCCCAAAATAAGCCAATTCAGCAGCTTCATCGAATGACAATTCCGAGATTGCATGTGTCTTTTCAACCACTCGAGGATCATTGGTATGAACCCCATCAATATCTGTCCAAATCTGAATCTCTTCTGCCTGAATAGCCGCTCCGATAATTGAAGCAGAATAGTCGGAACCACCTCGCTGAAGATTATCAATAAGACCATGTGCATTTCGGCATATAAAACCTTGAGTAATTACTAAATAGTAATCACCTATTTGATTGAGTTCCCGTTTTAAGTTTTCTTTAATATAAAAATCATCAGGCTCTCCTTCTTTATCAATGCGCATAAAATTCAGGGCTGAAATTAAATCTGATTTAATTCCACATTCTTCCAAATGAAACTGCATCAATGCTGTTGAAAGCAATTCTCCTTGAGCCAATAATTCCTTCTCTTCAAAAAGTGTAAACAAATCGCGTGTAAACGAATGCAAATAATCAAAATGAGCTTTTATCAGTTCAATTCCTTTTTCTTTAAAATCATCTCTTTCAAAAAGCTCATCAACAACACTATAATACTTTTTTTCCAATGAAGCTATCTTTTCATTCGCACCATCATGATTCTTTTTATAGAGGTATTCAGCTATTTCAACCAATGCATTGGTAGTGCCAGTCATAGCGGAAAGAACTACTATTTTTGGTTGACCATCATTGATCAAATTTGCTACTTCTTTAATTCGCTGAGCAGATCCAACTGAGGTTCCGCCAAATTTTAATACATGCACTTTTTATTGATTTAAAAGTTTATAAATTGGAAAGGTCAGAGCTTTTAACCCTGACCTTAAATATTATTTCATTTTTTTCATTCTTTAACAATCGAGGGTTCAAAACAGCAAAAAATAAAAGAAAATAGGCTTATTTCTCTGCTTCATAAATGTATATTTTACCTAGCTCATTTTTTAATATGTGCCAAAAGTAACTAATATTTTGTACGATACAATAGTAATTAAATAAAATAATCGAGGAGTTTTTGTTTCATTTTAAAATAAAAAACCTTGTTAATGTTTTAGACTATAACCTATGATTGAATTAAATTTTGGAATTGTAATTATTAAGATTTGCTTTAGGTGGTTTATAAAGCAAAAAAAAAAGGTTAAACACCTTATATCTTAATAAGAAATGTTAATTTTGACTATCGACATTTTTTGTCGTCATGGTTTTAAGGGTTAATAACAAGCGGGAGGTTACACTCCCGTTTGCTTTTTAAATGAATAATGAAGTCAAAAAAAGTTATAAATAAGCCAAAGTCGTTTCCAACTTCATTCCTCTCGACCCTTTCAATAAGATATGTTTGTTCTTGATAGGATGTGTTTTAAGATATTCAATTAAATCCAAGGTATTGGATAAGAAATGATACTTTTGGTTCTCTTTATAGTTCATGAAAGATGGACCAACTAAAAAAACGTCCTCAAATGTTAATTCATTTAATTGACCTATCAATGCACCATGCTCTCTCACTGAGGCCTCACCTAACTCTAGCATTTCACCCAAAATAGCAATTTTGTTAGGAAATTCAAGTTGACTAAAATTACTTATTGCTACTTTCATGCTTGAAGGATTAGCATTGTAACTATCCAATAATAGGGTATTAGAATCTGTTTTGATTAGTTGACTCCTATTATTTTGGGGTTCATAATTTTCTATTGCCTCCTGAATATGTTGAATGTTTACATTAAATGTATTTCCAATACAAACCGCAGCTAAAGCATTTTCAAAATTATAATTTCCTACTAAACGAGTGGATATTAAACTACCTCTTTTACTCCAGTCTTCTTGTCGAGGCTCATCAGCCACATCATCGGATGAAATCCAGCGAAACTTCAAAAAAACTCCATCCGATACTATTTTCCCCTGGCAATGTGTAAATTCCTTTGTTCCATAATAAATCACGCTATGAGGTGGATTCAATTCATCCAGTAATTCATTATCGTAATTTACAAAAGCAGTTCCATCGTTTTCATACAAATAACGATACAATTCTCCTTTGGCTTTTTTTACACCTTCCAATGAACCAAATCCTTCAAGATGCGCTTTACCAATATTTGTAATTATTCCATAATCCGGTGAAGCTATTTTACAAAGCGTTTCAATTTCTCCAATGTGATTTGCTCCCATTTCAATTATGCCAAACTCGTGCTGTTTTGTCATTTGAAGCAAAGTTAAAGGCACTCCTATATGGTTGTTGTGATTTCCAACTGTATAAGCTACTTTATATTTTTTTGACATTACTGCGGCAACAAGTTCTTTGGTAGTTGTTTTCCCGTTAGTACCGGTAATAGCAATTATTGGAATTCCCAAACGTTTTCTGTGGTAAGCAGCTAATCGTTGAAGTTTTTCCAATACATTGCCAACTAAAATGAATTTATCACTTTTAACTACCTTAGGATCGTCAACAATGGCATAGGAACATTTTTGAAGAGCTGCTTCAGCATATTGGTTTCCATCAAAATTATCACCTTTCAATGCAAAAAAAAGAGCTCCTGATTCTGAGGTTCTGCTATCAATAGAAATTATTGGATGCTCAATAAATATTTTATATAATTCCGATGTATTCATGGCATAGTTACTATTAATTAAAAAAGGCCCCAAATATGGGGCCTCATATATTTATAAAGTAAACTAGTTTCCTTTTGAGCCACCAACGTGAATCATAGCGCAGCGAAATCCTAAATCATCTTGACTTAATGTTTCATCCAGAAATCTTCTTGTTCCAGCACCCAACCAATAAGTTCTATCTCTCCAAGAACCCCCTTTATATACTCTGGTGTGGTCACTAACAAGCGATGTCATTCTAGGATCTGTTTTTTCCTTTCCTGTATTGTACATCCTTTTTGAACCTCTTTCAAGAGAAGCATCTTCATCATCATAGACTATACTTGAAGACTTATCACCATCTAAATAATTAATATTATCTGCTTGTAAGTAATTTCTTTTATCAATAGATTCTTCTTCGGTTACTTCACGGTAACGAAGTCTGCCTAAACTATCTTTTTGAGCTATATTCCCTTCTTCATCCCGCACTAGAGTTTCAAAAACATTTCCTCTAAAAGGTCTGAATTCATCTACATTTTGGCTTGTAAGCGGACGATAAACATCAAGAACCCATTCGTTCACATTACCGGCCATACAATACAATCCAAAATCGTTTGGCCAATAGGAATGAACCGGAGCTGTAATGTCAGCATTATCGTTTAATGCGCCAGCAACTCCCATCATATCACCACGGGACCTAATGCTGTTGGTCATTATTTTACCTCGGTCAGTTGCACTAGGATTTCTAAGTCCATCACCATTCCAAGGATAAATTCTACGTTGGTAAACCCTTTCATCAACAGATGTTCCTATTAATGCTAAAGAAGCATATTCCCATTCAGCTTCAGTTGGGAGTCGGTATTTTGGTAATAAGATACCATCTTCCATTCTTACTTTTCTGAAATCTTTATTAGGATCTAAGTCTTCCATTTCAACACCAACTGCTCCTTCATACTGATGAGCTAAATACGCTTCGGTATTAAAGTTTTGGTCGCCGGCTTGATTTGGATCTGGAAGTAAAATTCCTTTTCCAATCAGCATCATTTCATTTACCCTATCGGTACGCCATGCACAATAATCGTTTGCTTGTAGCCAGTTTACACCTACAACTGGGTATTCCCCATAAGCCGGGTGACGAAAATAATACTCAACCATTGGCTCATTGTAAGCTAATTTTCTACGCCACACTAAAGTATCTGGTAATGCTTTACGGTAAACTTCTGGATAATCAATAAAAACCCGACTTATCCAGTACAAATATTCACGATAATCAACATTTTTAACTTCTGTTTCATCCATATAAAACGAAGAAACCGTAACTGTTCTTGGTATATTGTTCCAATCAAATTGAATATCTTCCTCAACTCGTCCCATGGTAAATGAACCTCCTTCCACAAATACTAAACCCGGACCTGTTTCTTGTTCATAAAAATCACCATAATATTCAAATCCCCCATTTTCAGGATCATTGTATGCCCATCCGGTTGTTTGCGACCCTTTTTCGGCACAAGAAGATAAAAACAGTGCGATGGCAAAACCAGAAATTGTGATTAATACTTTCACTTTCATAATAATATACTTTTTATGCATTGCTTTAGAAATACAAATATAATTAAAAACTTCAATTATGTTCTTTTTACAGTAAAAAAGTAGGACATTTTATAGCATTGAATTTCTTTTTCGATTTGGTTTTAAACAACGAAGTAAATGAGACTTCATGAGCTCCCAGCGGCATGGTTGTTTTTTTTCCTAAATTCATATCGTAGCTATACGTAAACCGCATGCTTTTTGTTTTATATCCAAGCATAAAAATTAAGGCATCGGGGTTAAAACTAAAATTATTTCGCATCCATAAGCCTCCCAACAAATTATCATATTGAAACGAAGAACCCAAGCAAATATTTTGCTGCAATCCTTGTATCTGAATTAATAAATTCGGTGAAACAATTCGCTCCTCACTGATTAGCCGTTCATTTAAATGAAAGATATAGCCAATAAAAAAAGTGTATTTACGGTTCAATCTTTCTTCATCACTTTTATTAATTCCTTGATAAGGACGCACTAAATGATCTACTGATAACCCGGTATAAACCGATTTATAAAAGGTTGAAACCCCAAGGGCAAAATCCGGATAAATTTTACTAAATCCAGCACTATAACCCGGCTCCGTTGTTCCAAAATCAAGAGGCATAATATACTTTTGCACAATTCCAGCCTGAAGGGCCAAACTGAGGTCCATTTTCTTAATAAACTTCACATGGTGTGAATAAATAATATCAAAAGAGGGTTCAACAAATCCACCAGCAATATCATTCGTTACCATTACTCCAATTCCACTGTTTGAATTTTGTATGGGCATGTCATAAGCTATTCCAAACGATTGAAAGCCAGCATTTGATTTTGGCCATTGGTTCCGATAAAATAAATTTACTCTGTTTTCGGCTCTGGTTCCTGCAAAGGCCGGATTTAAATAAACTAAGTTAGAATAGTATTGCGAATAAGGTACATCTTGGGCTTTTAAGGAAAGTAAAAGCGAAAAGAAACAAATAAATAATATTAAGACTTGTTTTAATGGTATGATCATTGATTTATTAAAAACCTATTTAGATAATAAAAATAAGATATTTTGCGTTTGATTTCTTGTTTAACGCTTTTTTTATCATAAATATTTTAAATTTCTATTGACCTATGAGGTTTATTTTGTTATTCATTAGCTCTCTATTTCTTACATTCCAAGCATTTACTCAAAATCAACTATCCGTTTCAGGAAGCGTTGATTGGAATGATATTGCAAACCAAATGAATTCAGGCCAGATTTCCAAAAATGATTTTCCCAAACAGATTGGACAGATTGCCATTCCAGGAACAATTTCGACAGCAAATGCCAATTTTGTTTCAGCGAAATATCTTCCTATCAGCGAAAAGATGGCTGAGAAATTGGAACTTTCAAAAATTTCTGAAACGATTGCGATTAAAACAACCCTATTGTTTGAGAGAAAGAATCCCATTGTTGAATACTCATTTATTCCATTCAGAAAAAATACCGAAACGGGTTCTATTGAACAAATTACTGATTTTGTAATTGATATTCAATATAATACAAATTCATTAAAAAAAACATTAATAAGTAAGTATATTGATTCATCGGTGCTCAATTCCGGCAAGTGGTATAAAATTAAAGTAGATACCACAGGTGTTTTTAAACTAACTTACGAACAGTTAGCCAATATTGGTTTTCCTAATCCAGCCAATATTAGAATATATAGCCACGGTGGCCAGCAATTGCCATATATGAATAACGAACCCAATTATGATGATTTAGTTGAAATGCCTATTTCCATGTCGTTAGGAAATGATGCCACTTTTAATGGAGGTGATTATATTTTATTTTATACGCAAGGCCCTATTTCTTGGAGTTATAATAGTAGTATTCAACTGTTTATTAATCGGTTACATAATTATTCAAATTACACCTACCTTTTCTTGACTGAAGGATTGGGAAATGGAAAGAGAGTTCCCAATCAGGAAATAATTGCTGCTGCTCCTACAAAAACATCAAATTCTTTCGATAGTTACCGTTATCACGAAGAAGAAATATTCAACTTAATTCGCTCAGGAAGAACTTGGTATGGCGAAAAATTCAGACCCGGTGAATCATTATCCTTTTTATTTGATTTTCCACAAATAATATCAACTGAACCCGTTAAGATATATACTGATGTGGCTGGCAGAAGGGAACCAAGTTCCCCGATTAGTTATTTCAACATTTATTCACAAGACAATTTGTTAAGCAGAATTGAAATTGCTAATACGTATTCCGAATATACTTATGGGTACAATTACAGCAGAAAAATGGAATTGGTAACTCCTCAAAATCCAATTAAATTAAAATATGATTTTGCCGGTGGCAACTCTGTATCGGAGGGGTATATAAATTTTATCTGTTTGAATGCCCGGGAGAAACTAAAATATTTAGGTTCACCCCTACTTTTTCGCGATGTAAAATCTGTTGGATCAGGCAATATTACCGAATTCCTTGTGGAATATAATGCTTCCGATTTAATTATTTGGGATGTAACCGATCCCCTATCACCCATTCAGATGAATGAAACTTCAGTAAATCAGAACATCCGCTTTTTAGCCAATACCAGTAACTTGACTGAATATGTGGCATTTAAGCCTACTGATGCCTTTAAACCTATTTTAGAAGGAGAAGACTTGGGCTTTATTGAAAATCAGAACCTCCATGAGTTAAGTGCTCAAGATATGGTTATTCTAACAAATCCAAAATTTGTACAATATGCTGAAGAACTGGCGCAATTGCACAGAACCAAAGACAGCTTAAGGGTTTTTGTTACCACCCCTGACAAAGTCTATAATGAGTTTTCATCAGGAACTCCTGATGTGGCCGCATTAAGAAACTTTCTTCGGATGTTATATGATAGGGCTTCATCGGAAACTGATTTACCAAAATACTTATTGCTCTTTGGCGATGGTTCGTATGATAATAAAAAAGTAAGCAGTTCAAATAGCAATTATTTACTCACCTACCAAAGCATCAACTCACTAAGTGAAACCTCAAGTTTTGTAAGTGATGATTTTTATGGTTTACTTGATGAGACCGAAGGCGAACATTTCGGAAAGTTGGATCTGGGGATTGGACGATTCCCAGTTCAAACAGAAGAGGAAGCACAATTGATGCTGGATAAAATTTATACCTACTTATCTCCTGAATCGATGGGAGATTGGCGAGCTAAAATTTGTTTTATTGGCGATGACGGAGATGGTGGAACTCACATGAGGCAACCTGATGAAATAAGTAAATCAATTAATTTACAAAACCCGGAGAACAACATAGCCAAAATATATCTGGATGCCTATCCTCAGATATCAACGCCAGCCGGTCAGCGATTTCCGGATGTTACAAAAGCTATCAATGATATGGTAATACAGGGTGCTTTGATTATTGATTATGTAGGTCATGGAAACCCCAGGATTTTGACTCACGAAGAAGTACTTTCAACTTCCGATGTCAGAAGTTGGACAAATAAAAATAAACTTTCAATATTTGTTACAGCAAGTTGCGAAGTGGGTCGTTTTGACGATTATGCAAGAACCTCGATGGGCGAATGGATGTTGTTAAATCCAAATGGTGGAGGAATTGCAGCATTAACTACCACTCGACTTGTTTACTCCGGTGCCAATGATGTGTTGAACACCAATTTCTTTAATACGGTTTTCAATACCGATTTGCGGTTAGGCGATGTCATCAGAATTGCAAAAGTAAACACAGCAGGAGATACCAATAAACGCAATTTTACCTTATTGGGTGATCCTGCAATAAAACTGGCTATTCCAGAAAACAAAAATTATGTTAGTTCAATAAAAGATTCTACTTCAACAGCACTTAAAAACAATACACCCTCTGTTCAGTTTGAAACTGATATAATTGCAACCATTGATACCCTGAATGCTTTATCAAAAGCTAAAGTAACCGGATATCTTATCGATAAAAATGATAATTATTTAGAAAAAGATGGAATCCTCATAGTTAGTGTTTTTGATAAACCCGATACGCTATTTACTTATGGTCAGGATAATAATAAACTAATGTTTTCGCTTCAGGATAAATTATTGTATAAAGGACAGGCAAGTATAACTGCAGGTTATTTTGAGTTTGATTTCATTGTACCCAAAGATATTAACTTTAAATACGGTAAAGGAAAAATTAGCTTGTATGCAAAACTCGATTCCATGGATGCTTTGGGTTATTCCGATCAATTAATTATAGGTGGAAATGCTAAATCAGAAATCAATGACCTAAATGAGCCCATTATTCAATTATTTTTAAACGATACCTTATTTATTAACGGTGGAATTACCGATCAAAATCCAATTTTATTAGCCAAACTTTCCGATGAATCTGGTATAAATACCACCGGCAATGGGTTCGGCCACAATATAGCCGCTTTGATTGACGATAATCAGGATAATACATTGGTTTTAAATAACTATTATCAAGGGGATATGGATAAGTATAATTGTGGTGAAGTAATATATCCTTTAAAGGACTTATCTGAAGGCTATCACACCTTATATTTAAAAGCTTGGGATATAATGAACAATAGTTCTGAGTCCTCAATAGAGTTTTATGTAACTAACAATCAAGAGGCTGTAATTGAAGAACTGGCTAATTACCCTAATCCTTTTAAAGAATCAACTCAGTTTATTTTTAATCACAATCAGGCCTACCCTGCACTTGAAGTAACCATTGATATTTATGATTTGATGGGTAATAAGGCAGCTCAACTCATTCAAAAGAATTCCAATGAAGGGTTTCAAATTGAACCCATTACCTGGTATGGAACCAGCAATAATGGATCAAAATTGGCCAATGGAATCTATATCTACAAAGCAACAATTAATACTATTGAAGGCATAAAAACATCTAAATCATCAAAATTGATGATTTTTAGATAATAAAATAGAATAAAAACAGTTTGTATTTCTAAATTTGCATTTTTAAAAAAAATATATGAGAAAAATAGTTTTAGGATTTTTAGTAATTGTCTTCACGTTATCAACCAATAATATTTTCGGACAAAGTTATGATCAAACTCTTGGACAAGAATTGAATGCCATTACCACAGCAGTGCCCTTTTTAATGATAGCCCCTGATTCCCGTTCCGGAGCCATGGGCGATGCCGGTGTGGCACTTTCTCCTGATGGATACTCCCAACACTGGAATTCATCGAAACTGGCATTTATTAATCAATCGATGGGAGCAACTAT
>DYQV01000002.1:0-21406 GCA_020719105.1 Rikenella microfusus | reverse complement strand
AGACAATAATGTATCGGTAGCTCAAGGAATGGTGCAATCTTTTTACGATGCACCCGCGGGATTTGTTGAAGAGATGCACGAAATATCTTACGCGGCTGGAATAGAGTATTGGTATGCCAAACAATTTGCCGTTCGTGGAGGTTATTTTTATGAACATGCAACAAAAGGAAACCGTAAGTATTTTACTGCGGGTGTGGGACTTAAAATGAATGTTTTTGGTCTCGATTTCTCCTACTTGATTCCGGCAGGAAACTTTAATAACAGTCCACTTTCTAATACCTGGCGCTTTTCACTCATCTTTGATATGGATGCACTAAGCAACCAATAATAATGAATATACGGGTTGGGTTTGGTTTTGATGTACACCAATTGGTTGAGGGAATACCCTTAACCTTGGGAGGTATAAAAATACCCCATACCAAAGGTTCCTTAGGACATTCCGATGCCGATGTGCTGATTCATGCTATTTGCGATGCCTTATTGGGTGCTGCCAATTTACGCGACATTGGTTTTCATTTCCCTGACACTTCAGCCGAACTTAAAGGAATTGATAGTAAAATTTTGTTGAAAAAGACAGTTATTTTAATTGCTGAAAAAGGATATACCATTGGGAATATTGATTCCACCATAAGTTTACAACGACCAAAAGTAAAAGACTATATTCCTCAAATGCAGAAAATATTGGCCCAAACTTGTGAAATTGATGAAGATGCCATTGCCATTAAAGCAACTACCACTGAAAAATTAGGTTTCGAAGGACGGGAAGAAGGGATTTCAGCTTATGCCGTAGTTTTGATTCAAAAGTTACAAAGATGAAAACAACTAAATCATTAGAAGCATTTAATCAGCAAATTAAAGATTCAACGGCGGTGCTTGCTTATTTCTCACACGAACGGTGCAATGTATGCAAAGTATTGAAGCCTAAATTGGCCGAAACATTCAAAAATCAATTTCCGAAAATAGAACAAATATATGTTGATGTTGATAATACACCAGAAATAGCAGGTCAATATTCTATTTTTGCGGTTCCTGTAATTATAGTTTTTTTTGAAGGCAAAGAAACCTACCGCAACACACGAAACATAAGTATCAGTGAATTGGTTACCTTAGTTGAAAGACCTTATCAAGTAATTTTTGATTAATAATAGGTTGCGATAAAGTTTTCACTGCCAACATCCTTATTTATCAAATAATTCCATTCAATTTTAGAAAAATCGGAAGCAACAGTACCCGAACCTTCAATATGAATTCCAATAATTTCGGTACCAGTAATAACAAGTTTTCCAATAGAATCTTGCCTAATATAAACAGCCCTTTCTTCTTCCAACCCCAATTGATTGAAATTGTATATCACATATTGATTCGTTGAATCGGGAAGTAAATTATTCCGGACAATATTTACCTGGTAAATACTGGAAGCTGATTTTTCAGGAATTTCTTCACAATTCCATGCCCCTAAAATAGAGGTGTGTACTTTATCTTTGCTACAGCTAGCAAATATAAACCCTATTAATACAATAATTAAAAAAACTTTTCTAAGCATGTTAATTTTTATTGCAAGTTACAAAATATATTTGTAACCATATTAATTGAATAAAATCCTAAATTACAGTCAATTGAATACCAGTATTCAAATCAGACTAAAGGTTTGTTGAAAACTTGAATTATAAATTATTCAGCAAATCGTCCTCAACCAGATTAGGCATGGTAACTTTTAACAGAGGTTCCTTTTCCATTGCCTGCTTTATTGCAAACATCGCCCCTTCATTTCTAGCCCAGCTCCTCCGTGAAATTCCATTGTTAACATCCCAATGCAACATGGAATTCAACCTCCGGTTTGCATCTTTGGAACCATCGAGAAGCATACCAAATCCACCATTGATAACTTCACCCCAACCAACTCCTCCTCCATTATGAATGGAGACCCACGTTGCTCCTCTAAATGCGTCGCCTATCACATTCTGAATTGCCATGTCGGATGTAAACCGTGAACCATCATAAATATTTGAAGTTTCTCTGAAAGGAGAATCAGTGCCAGATACATCATGATGATCGCGTCCTAAAATAACAGGAGCTGAAATAACACCATCGGCAACTGCCTTATTAAAAGCTGCAGCTATTTGAATTCTGCCAGTACAATCGGCATAAAGAATCCGTGCTTGCGAACCTACAACCAATTTATTTTTCCCTGCTTCCTTAATCCAATGGAGGTTATCAGCCATTTGTTGCTTAATTTCAGCAGGTGCTTTCTTCATAAGATACTCAAGAACCTTGCAGGCAATCACATCGGTTAATTCCAAATCTTTCGGATTATTGGAGGTGCAAACCCATCGGAAGGGACCGAAACCATAATCAAAACACATAGGTCCCATAATATCTTGCACATACGAAGGATACTTGAAATTTCCGTTGGTTTTAAATACATCGGCACCTGCTCTTCCTGACTCTAAAAGAAACGCATTTCCATAATCGAAAAAGTATGTTCCAAATTTTTGAACACAACTATTGATAGCCGTTACATGGCGGCGTAAAGATTCCTGGACTTTTTCTTTGAATAATTGAGGGTTCTCAGCCATCATTTTATTTGAATCTTCGTATGTCAAATCAGCGGGATAATAACCTCCTGCCCAGGGATTATGAAGCGATGTCTGGTCGGAACCTAAATCAACAGTAACATCTTCATTGGCAAAACGTTCCCAAACATCAATAATGTTCCCTTGAAAGGCAATAGAAACCGTTTCATTAGCTGCTTTAGCTACTTTTACCCGAAGTATCAAATCATCCAAATTATCAATTACCTCATCTACCCAACCTTGACTGTGACGGGTATGCGTTGCTTTAGGATTTATTTCAGCAGTAACTGATATTACTCCGGCAATAGACGCTGCTTTAGGTTGAGCACCTGACATTCCTCCTAACCCTGCTGTAATAAATAACTTACCACTGAGTGATTCACCTGAATGAGCAATCATTCTTCCTGCATTCAATAAGGTAATGGTTGTTCCATGAACAATCCCCTGTGGGCCAATATACATATAGGAACCGGCTGTCATTTGACCGTATTGCGATACACCTAACGCATTAAAACGTTCCCAGTCATCGGGTTTGCTATAATTAGGAATCATCATTCCATTGGTAACTACCACTCTAGGTGCCTCTTTATGGCTCGGAAAAAGGCCCATTGGATGACCGGAATACATAACCAGTGTCTGTTCATCCGACATTTCCGCCAGGTACTTCATGGTTAAACGGTATTGAGCCCAATTTTGAAAAACAGCTCCATTTCCACCGTAAGTAATTAATTCATGGGGATGCTGTGCTACAGCGTAATCAAGGTTGTTACTTATCATGAGCATAATAGCCGCTGCTTGTTTCGACTTGTGAGGGTATTCATTGATAGGTCTGGCTTTCATCTCATAATCTGGTCGGAACCGATACATATAAATACGCCCATAAGAATCTAATTCCTGAGCAAACTCATTGGCTAATAAAAAATGATGCTTTTTATCAAAATAACGTAAAGCATTTCGGATTGCCAATTTGCGTTCCTCCTGATTTAAAATTTCTTTCCGTTTAGGAGCATGATTAATAGATAAATCAAATTGCTTTAATGGGGGTAAAATATCTGGAATTCCTTCAAGGATATCTTGTTGAAATGATGTTATTTCCATACTATAAAAATTAAGATTAGATTGCAAAAATAAGCTTTTGCCAAAAAGTATGCTTGACTATTTGATGATTTCAAAACATAAAAAAAGGGCCTCTAACTAGAGACCCTTTTCAAAATACTTGCGCTTTTAGTATTTTATAATTCGTTCTGAGTATTTCTTCCCATTCATCCCTTCAAAGGTAATGATATAAATACCTTTGTTTAATTCTGAAGTATTAATGGTTAGGTTATTCTGTGTGATTTTGTTACTCATAATCGTTTCACCTAAAATATTACTTATTGAAAAACTTGAAGTAGAATTCAAATTTTCAAATGTCAATACATTAGTAAAAGGATTTGGATAAACTGAAATTTGTGAAAAAGTCTTATCCGATACAGAATTGATTAGAATATCCTCGGCTGAACGCGGTAGTAATTGATAATCAGCATTGAATTGGGTTCCAATTCCAGTAATAAAAGAAAAAGACTGCCCAAGTTCCGGTGTAAATACAAACAATTGATTTCGTACAATTATGGTACTCGAGGCATTGTCAACAACGCTCCAGTTCCCATTTGCATCCACAATTGTAGAACATGTAACACTATTGATTTTTACAATTACTCCTTCATATTTTTCTTGCTTAAAATCATTATTTGTCAATGAAATTGCATCAGGAATAACATTGCCACTGTTTATTACTGTCACCACTGGACTCGTAATTTCTGTTAGCATTTTGTATTCAGCAATCTTACCTTCAACCAATACAGAATCACCTAAATTAGCTTCAATGGCCGATCCTTTATAAACATTGATACCTTTCCAGGCACCTGTTCCATCTTGAATAAAGATACTCTTACTATCTTTTCCTGTTACTACCCCTTTAGTTTTAACAATTTTATCAATTAATGGGCTAGCACCTGATGCACTCTCTGTAAATTGAATATTGTAAATTGATACTAACTCAGCAGCTTTAACAGTTAATGATACATTCCAAGTTTTTTGAGTTGTTCCATCTTCTGCAGTAACAGTATAAACTACTGTATTTGTGAAATCATGAGCTGTTGTAGGTGCAATAATGGCACCTTCTGATATAGAAATAGTTGGCAATAAATTGGTTACGTTAGTTCCATTGGATACTTCACCAGTAATTGTTCCGTTTTCAGAATTAATAACGGCAGGTCCAGTTAACTGAGATAGTTCAAATCCTATAATCTCAGCATCATGGTTTGGTTCTTCAGCATTTGTAATTGTTACTGTCCATTCTTTTTCAGTAATTCCATCTTGGGCTGTAACCAAATATTTAACTGGTACAGTAAAATCCGTTATAGTAGTTGGAGTAATTTGGGCTCCAAATGAAATTGTAATTGATGGAGATAAATCCGTCAAATCGGTATCCCATTTAACTAATGATGATACTGTTGCAGTTTCTGAATTGATAACTGCTGGTGCCACTTCTTGTTCTAAAGTAAATGTTAAAATCTCAGCAGCATTGCTAAGCAAGGTAGCAACAGTAACCGAAACAGTCCAGTTCTGTGTTGTTGTTCCATCTTCAGCAGTCACAATATATGTAACATCTGTTGAAAAGTCTTGAGCCACTCCGGAAGCTGGATTGATTGTAGCACCCAATGAAAGCTCAATTGTAGGAACAAGAGCATTAACGGGTGCACCATTTGCTACTTCAATAGAAATTTTATGGAGTTCACTATCAATAACCGCTGCACTGGTTTGTTCAGCAAATGAAAAACCTGTGATATCGGTTTCGGTGCTTGGTAATTCATTTGGTTTTGCAACTATTTTAACTAGATCCAATTCCCATGTTTTACTTTCTGTAACGGTTGAAGTATAAATAAATGCAAAGGTAGCAGTGGTGCTTGTTATTGCAGAAATATCAATATCTCCTGATGAAGTCCAAGCCCATGATCCAGTTGATAATGTGGCTGTTAAATCAGTCCAAGTAGCTACTGATGGTGCACCACTTCCAGAATAATTGGTAGAATACTTTACTTCAATATCGTTACCGTTATAATTACACGCTGTAGAAAAGGATAACTTCGCTTCCAGCACACCTGATAAATCCATAACTGGAGTAATTAACCAATCTTCGTTTTCAAATGAACCACCTGAATACCCAGAAACTTTGGCACATTTACTGCCCCCCACACCATGGGTATCATCAATTTTCCATATTTGATCACCAATTACACTAAGTGCAGTCCATTTATCAAGATTCCCTGTTTCAAAATCGTCTTCAAATAAAACAATAATAGGCTCTACCAATTCGACTGTAGCTGTCCAATTTTTTATTGTGGTTCCATCCTCTGCAGTCACTGAATATATTACCGGAGCTGAAAAATCATGAGCAGTGCCAGAAGCTGGACTAATCGTTGCATTTGGTGAAACAGTAATTACAGGGCTAAGAGCTGAAATGTTTGAACCTTGAGGCATTGTAATTAATACTGTTTTATTGACTTCATCTATTATACTAGCTCCCTGCTGGTTAGCAACTATAAATGTTAAAATATCAGCATTGGTTGAAGCACCAGCAGTGCTTAAATTAAAATCATCAAAATAAATAAACCCACCTTCAACTGTTCCTTTGTAAGATCTTACTTCAAATCTGAACGCTGTCGCTGTTTCAGGTGCTGTAAGGGTAACTAAGAACTGCTTCCAATCAGGACTATCTGTTGAATATGTTGTTGACTGCAAATCAGCAATATTATCAGTTAGTGCCGATGTGCCATTCATCCAGGCTGACCAAATCCGAGTTTTTGCATTTACATCATTATCTAAATACCAATAACTAATAGTATATGTTTTTCCAGCTTCCACCGCAATCTCTTGACTCAACTTTAAAGTAGAGCTAATTGATGTTTGCTTGGCAGAAAAAGAGCCATTATGCATTATTGCTGTCTCTTTAGAAATACTCATTGCTGTAGTCCATCCCTCAGGCTGAGTATCACTTGTCCATGTTTCAAAACCCCCATTGAGGGCTAAGTTTTGAGCCGAAATGCCTCCAAAAAAGAATAAAGGCAAAAATAAAAATAGTAGTTTTTTAATCATTTCTTTAGAATTTAAATTATTTAACAAATATATTCTATTTTTTTACCATAATAAATACCAATTGTCATTTTTATTATTAACAAATTGGTGTATTTTCCTTAATTCTTTGTTAAAATTGGAATTAAACCGTACTTAGATTGCAAAAAAAAACCTCTACTTAAAAGCAGAGGTTTTTAGGTTTCTAATAAAAACTTATTTAGAATCTAAATCAATAGTCAAAGTCAAACTTCCTGCAGTCATTTTTACAAATCCATCACATGCCCCATTATCAATCCCGTTTGCGTCAACACCAAAATCGCAGGTAACTTTCAATTCGTTGGTTGAACCTGCATCCTTAACAATAACCAATTCTCCATCCATCAGATATTTACAGTCGCTGGCGTATTTAAGGTCGGTCAATGTCATGTTATTTATCAAAGTATCCTGTGTTTGGGTGGAGGTTCCGTTCATAATAAAGACATCGTCATCACCATTAGTTAACGTTGCCAAACCTTCTGCCCAATCAAAATACTGATCACAAGCCCAAAAATAGGATGAACCATCTTCAGTTATAGTAATATCACCATCGGTTATCATTGAAAATTTTGCCGATGTAGCTGGAACAAATTGTTCAATGGCTAATTTCATAACTCCGGCCATACCTATTCCTTCGGTATTCACATAATTTTCAAAAGAAATAGTTGCAACAACTCCTGGAGTATAACCTGGAACTCCTGAAAACGTAACAATAATTTTACCTGAAGCTCCCGGTACAGAGGTAAAATCTAATGTCATTGTCAGCCCACTCCATGTAATAGTAGGTTTGGTACCCAATAAGGTAACTGATTTTTCACTTCCGTCTCTAAACCCAAAATTATTTACATTTTCAAATACTTCAATGACTCCCATTTCAGCATTTGTGTTTTCTTTGAGCGTGGTTCCCGCATTTGCTAAATCGGTAGGTGATACTTGATCTAATTCACAGCTACTTATTAATGCTATTACACCCAAGGAAAAACCAATTTTAAGTAATGTCTTTTTCATGTGGTTTTTTTAGTTAATTAATTAAAAATTTTTCAGTCTAAAATTAATCTTAAATAATCCAATAACCAAAACTTTAATTAAACATTTACATTAACTATCAAAACAAATTGATAATTCAACAAAATTGAGTAACACAATGCCGCAATTTATGCTTGAGCCGTGGTGCCTCCAAAATTCATTGGTAAATTTGATGCTCCTCCCCCTTCGGAGTTTTTTACTTTACCATAAACGGCTTCATACTTGGATAAATTATCTTTTAAAGCACCTAACAGTCTTTTAGCATGCTCTGGGGTAAGAATAATCCTTGATTTAACTTTAGCTTTGGGTACACCAGGCATAATCCTGACAAAATCAAGCACAAATTCAGCGCTGGAATGGGTAATAATGGCAAGATTTGAATAAACTCCTTGGGCTACATCTTCGCTAAGTTCAATATTTAGCTGATTATTTTTTTTTGATTGTTCTTCCATTTGAATTGATTTATTAATTAAAAGTTACCAAACAAAAGTAAAAAAATAAATGCGTTGGTCGATTAAAAATGACAACAAAAAAGGCTGTTCCTTTGGAGAACAGCCTTTAAGTATATTTAACAGCAATTAATCTTGCTTAATAGCTTGTCGTTTAGAAGCTACCAATGCATCATAGTCCTCTTTTGAGCCTACAATCATGTTAGTATATCTTCTTGAACCTGTACCTGCAGGAATAAGATGACCTACAATAACATTTTCTTTCAATCCTTCCAACCCATCAATTTTACCATTAATGGCCGCTTCGTTCAGTACTTTAGTTGTTTCCTGGAAAGAGGCTGCTGATATAAAGCTTCGCGTTTGCAGAGCAGAGCGAGTAATTCCTTGAAGTACCTGACTGGAAGTTGCAGGTACAGCATCTCTTCCTTCAACCAGTTTCAAGTCTCTCCGCTTTAAGATTGAATTTTCATCACGCAATTTTCTGGCAGCGATAATCTGCCCTGGACGCAGACTTGAATCTCCGGCATCCACAACAATTTTCTTATCCCAAATCCAGTCATTTTCATGCATAAATTCATTCTTATCTACAATTTGTTTCTCAAGGAAAATAGTATCTCCGGGATCCACAATTTCAACTTTACGCATCATTTGGCGAACTATCACTTCAAAGTGTTTGTCATTAATCTTAACACCTTGTAATCGATACACTTCCTGAACTTCGTTTACAATATATTCTTGAACCTTAGTTGGACCTTTAATAGCAAGGATATCAGAAGGAGTAATAGCACCATCGGAGAGCGGTGTACCTGCTTTCACATAGTCATTTTCCTGAACTAAGATTTGTTTTGAGAGTTGTACTAAGTACTTCACTACCTCACCCGTTCTAGAAGTTACAATGATTTCACGATTACCTCTCTTTATTTTTCCGAAACTTACTTCTCCATCAATTTCAGCTACCACAGCAGGGTTTGAAGGATTACGGGCTTCAAACAATTCCGTTACCCGAGGCAAACCACCAGTAATGTCACCTGCTTTACCAACCGAACGAGGAATTTTTACAATAACCTGACCCATAGTTGCCTTTGAACCTTCCTCAATAACAACGTGAGCTCCTACTGGTAAACTATAAGTCTTAAGTGCTTCCCCGGCATCATTTACAACTTTAATTGTTGGGTTTTTGGTTTTATCTCTGGTTTCAATAATCACTTTCTCACGGAAACCAGTTTGCTCATCTGATTCTTCCCTATAAGTGATACCTTCTTCAACATTTACAAAGGAAACTTTACCAGCGGCTTCTGAAACTATTACAGCATTGTATGGATCCCATTCGCAAATAATGTCTCCCTTTTTAACAATAGCACCCTCACTTACAAAAAGTTTAGAACTATAAGGAACAGCATGTATTGAAAGTACCAGATTGGTATTTATGTCGTATAATTTTACTTCACCCAATCGACCCACTACAATGGTACCAGAAAGTCCATCTTGACCTTGATATTCAATGGTACGTAATTCTTCAAATTCAATCCGTCCATCATAATTGGCTATTACATTTGAATCGGTAGCAATGTTACCTGCAGTACCACCCACGTGGAATGTCCGAAGGGTAAGCTGAGTACCGGGTTCACCAATTGACTGTGCTGCAATAACACCCACAGCTTCTCCATTTTGAACCATCCGGCTGTTTGCCAAATTACGTCCATAGCACTTAGCGCAAACTCCATTTTTTGATTCACAGGTTAGCACTGATCTCATCTCAACAGCTTCAATAGGCGAATTCTCAATAACTTGAGCTTTCTCTTCAGTAAATTCCTCCCCTGCCTCAATAATTAATTTACCAGTCATTGGATGGTAAATATCATGCACTGAAGTTCTACCAAGAATTCTATCGTATAAGGTTTCAACAATTTCTTCATTCTTTTTCAACGAAGTAGCTATCAAACCGCGCAGGGTTCCACAATCATCTTCGTTAATGATTACATCTTGTGAAACATCTACTAAACGACGTGTCAAATAACCAGCATCCGCAGTTTTAAGAGCGGTATCGGCCAAACCTTTACGTGCACCGTGGGTTGAAATGAAATACTCCAATACCGATAAACCCTCCTTAAAATTTGAAAGAATTGGGTTTTCAATAATTTGACCGCCTTCAGCTCCCGATTTTTGAGGTTTTGCCATCAAACCCCTCATCCCTGAAAGCTGACGGATCTGTTCCTTCGAACCCCGAGCTCCTGAGTCAAGCATCATATAAACAGAGTTGAAACCCTGGTTATCGGTACTTAACTGCTTCATCAGGATTTGAGTAAGCTTGGCATTGGTATGTGTCCAAATATCGATGATCTGGTTGTAGCGTTCGTTGTTGGTAATGAAACCCATGTTGTAATTGTTCATTACTTCATCTACTTGAACGTATCCATCTTCTACCAATCCAGCTTTTTCAACCGGAATAAGCACGTCACCTAGATTGAATGACAGACCACCCTCAAACGCAATACGGTAACCTAAATCCTTTATATCATCAAGGAATTTTGCAGTAACTGCGGTACCACATCTCTTATATATTTTACCAATAATATCACGTAATGACTTTTTGGTTAATATTTCATTAATAAATCCAACTTCGACTGGAACAAATTGGTTTACAATAACTCGTCCAACAGTTGTTTCAATAATCACATTTTTAAGTTCCCCATCAACTAAATCTTTGGTTTTAACTTTGATGTTTGCATGGAGTGCAACTTTTTTCTCGTTGTAAGCAATGGTTACTTCTTCTGGTGAATAGAAGGTTACCCCTTCACCTTTAACCCCAGTTCTTCCTTTAGTTACATAGTATAGTCCAAGAACCATGTCCTGCGAAGGAACTGTAATTGGTGCACCGTTAGCCGGATTAAGAATGTTATGCGATCCAAGCATGAGCATTTGAGCCTCCAGAATAGCTGCATTACCCAATGGTAAATGCACGGCCATTTGGTCACCGTCAAAGTCAGCATTAAATGCAGTACATGCCAATGGATGCAACTGAATTGCTTTACCTTCAATTAGTTTCGGCTGAAATGCCTGAATACCTAATCGGTGAAGTGTAGGAGCCCGGTTCAGCAATACTGGATGACCTTTCAACACATTTTCAAGAATATCCCATACAACTGGATCTTTACGATCAACAATTTTTTTGGCTGATTTAACTGTTTTTACAATTCCGCGTTCAATCAGTTTCCTAATTATAAATGGTTTGTATAATTCAGCAGCCATATTTTTTGGTAACCCGCACTCATGCATCTTCAATTCAGGACCAACCACAATTACAGAACGGGCACTGTAATCAACCCGTTTACCAAGTAAGTTTTGACGGAAACGTCCTTGTTTACCTTTTAAGCTATCGCTTAACGATTTCAAAGCACGGTTACTTTCCGTTTTAACAGCATTGGCTTTTCTTGAATTATCAAACAATGAGTCAACCGCTTCTTGAAGCATCCTCTTTTCATTTCTAAGAATTACCTCAGGAGCTTTTATTTCAATTAGTCTTTTTAAGCGATTGTTCCGGATGATAACCCTGCGGTATAAATCGTTCAAATCGGAAGTAGCAAAACGACCACCATCCAATGGAACCAATGGACGCAATTCGGGTGGTATTACCGGAACTACTTTAACAATCATCCATTCAGGTTTATTTCTACCCACTGACGAACGGAATGATTCTACAACTTGCAAGCGCTTTAATGCTTCATTCTTACGCTGCTGTGAAGTTTCTGTATTGGCTTTATGACGCAAAGAATAAGACAATTCATCCAAATCAAGACGCTCTAATAAGGAATAGAGTGCATCAGCACCCATACGGGCAATATATTTGTTTGGATCCGTATCTTCCAGATATTGGTTTTCTTTAGGAAGCTTATCTAAATGGTCTAAGTACTCTTCTTCAGTGAGGAAGTCAAGATATTGAACTCCTTCATCCGACATAACACCTGGATTTATTACCACATATCTTTCATAATAGATAATAGAATCCAATTTTTTGGTAGGTAACCCTAAAAGGTAACCAATTTTATTGGGCAACGATTTAAAATACCAAATGTGAGCAACAGGAACAACCAATTGGATGTGTCCTGTACGTTCACGACGTACTTTTTTTTCTGTTACCTCAACACCACAACGGTCACAAACGATTCCTTTATAACGGATTCTCTTGTACTTTCCGCAATGACATTCATAATCTTTAACCGGTCCAAAAATACGCTCACAAAACAAACCATCTCTTTCAGGTTTGTAGGTACGATAGTTAATGGTTTCTGGTTTTAACACTTCTCCACTCGATTGTTCAAGTATCTCCTCTGGCGATGCTAAGCCGATTGATATTCTTGAAAAATCACTCTTTACTTTATTATCCTTTCTAAAGGCCATAAATAGAAAGATTTAAATGATTATGAAAGGGGTATCGCCTTTGCGATACCCTAAATTATTTACTCTAAATTGATGCTAAGTCCAAGACCACGTAATTCATGCAGCAATACATTTAATGATTCCGGAATACCAGGATTTGGCATTGGTTCACCTTTAACAATTGCTTCATAAGCCTTTGCTCTACCCATCACATCGTCAGACTTAATTGTTAAGATTTCTTGCAAGATATTAGCCGCACCAAATGCTTCTAATGCCCATACCTCCATCTCACCAAAACGTTGACCTCCGAACTGAGCTTTACCACCCAATGGTTGTTGCGTAATTAAAGAATAAGGTCCGATGGAACGAGCATGCATTTTATCGTCAACCATGTGACCCAATTTAAGCATGTATATGATTCCAACTGTTGCTGGTTGATGAAACCGTTCACCTGTTCCGCCATCAAACAAATAGCTTCTCCCGAATTCAGGAACTCCTGCTTTTGTAGTATATTCGGTAATTTGGTCTAAAGTTGCCCCGTCGAAAATAGGAGTAGCAAACTTTAATCCTAATTCTTTTCCTGCCCAACCTAACACGGTTTCATATATCTGCCCCAAGTTCATACGCGAAGGTACTCCAAGTGGGTTAAGTACAATATCAACCGGAGTTCCGTCTTCAAGGAATGGCATATCTTCATCGCGAACTACTTTGGCTACAATTCCTTTGTTACCATGACGTCCAGCCATTTTATCACCAACCTTAACTTTACGTTTTTGGGCAATATAAACTTTTGCTAACTGAATAATTCCATTGGGGAGTTCATCACCTACGGTAACATTAAACTTTTTACGTTTAACTTCACCTTCAATGTCCCTATATTTTATTAAATAATTATGCAAAAGCTCACTAATAATAGAATTTTTATCTTTATCCGTGGTCCATTTAGTAGGATTAATATTGATATAATCTACATCCTGAAGTACTTTCTGCGTAAATTTGGTACCCTTGGCAATAATATCCACTCCATAATAATCTTTTATGCCTTGAGATACTTTACCATTAACCAACACAAAAAGTTTGTCAATCAGTTTTGCATTTAAGTCAGCATGCTTACGTTCCATTTCATCATCCAATTTTTGAAGCAATGGTTTTTCAGCGGTTTTAACTTTCTTATCTTTTAATGAACGTGAAAAAAGCTTTTTATTAATAACAACACCTGTCAATGAAGGAGACGCTTTAAGAGAGGCATCTTTTACATCACCGGCTTTGTCACCAAATATGGCACGAAGCAATTTTTCTTCGGGTGACGGATCGGACTCTCCTTTTGGGGTAATCTTACCTATTAGGATATCACCGGGTTTAACGTGTGCCCCTATCCGAATAAGACCATTTTCATCCAGATTTTTTGTAGCTTCTTCACTAACATTAGGTATATCAGAGGTCAATTCTTCCAATCCCCTTTTTGTATCGCGTACTTCCAACATATACTCATCAATATGTAATGAAGTGAATATGTCTTCACGCACAACTCTTTCAGAAAGTACAATTGCATCTTCAAAGTTATACCCTTTCCAAGGCATGAAAGCTACTTTTAAATTCCTTCCTAAAGCTAATTCCCCACCTTGGGTTCCATACCCTTCAGTCAAAACAGTACCTTTTTTAACCTTCTCCCCTTTTGATACAATGGGTCGTTGATTTATAGAAGTATTTTGATTAGTTTTTTGGAATTTTGTCAGTATGTAGCGCACGGTATCATCTTCAAAACTAACAAAACGCTCTTCTTCGTTTCGGTTATATCGTACAATGATTTCTTCCGCATCTACGTATTCAACTACCCCATTGCCCTCTGCTCTAATAAGATTCCGTGAATCTTCAGCTACCTTTTTTTCAATACCTGTTCCAACAATTGGTGCTTCAGGCTGCAACAAAGGCACTGCCTGACGCATCATATTTGAACCCATCAATGCACGGTTGGCATCATCATGCTCCAAAAAGGGAATTAACGAAGCTGCAATCGAAGCAATTTGGTTTGGAGCTACATCCATCAAATTAATTTCAGTAGGTTCAACCACAGGATAATCAGCCTCAAGTCTTGATTTTACTTTTGACTTAACAAACCGGCCATCTTCCTGCAAGGGTGCATTTGCCTGGGCAATAATTTGATGCTCTTCTTCCTCGGCGCTTAAGTAACCTATTCCTTCATTTGATAAATCAACTACTCCTTCGGTCACTTTGCGGTAGGGCGTTTCGATAAATCCAAGGCCATTAATCTTAGCATAAACGCATAACGAAGAAATCAACCCAATGTTTGGTCCTTCAGGAGTCTCAATCGGGCATAACCTACCATAATGGGTATAATGTACGTCACGAACTTCAAAACCTGCTCTTTCGCGGGATAAACCACCAGGTCCCAGTGCTGACATACGACGTTTATGGGTCATTTCAGCTAATGGATTGGTTTGATCCATAAATTGCGATAAGGCATTGGTTCCAAAAAAAGAGTTTATAACACTCGATAAGGTTTTAGAATTAATTAAATCAACGGGAGTAAACACTTCGTTATCACGCACATTCATACGCTCACGAATGGTACGGGCCATTCGGGCCAAACCAACTCCAAACTGATTCATTAACTGTTCACCAACAGTGCGAACCCTACGATTACTAAGGTGATCAATATCATCAACATCAGTTTTGCTGTTGATAAGCTCAATCAGGTATTTTATTATTTCAATAATATCTTCTTTAGTGAGGACTTTAACCCCAATTTCAGTATTCAGTTTTAATTTTTTATTTAACCGATACCTACCAACTTCTCCTAAATCATATCGCTTATCGGAGAAGAATAATTTATCAATTACGTCACGAGCCGTTGCCTCATCAGGTGGCTCTGAATTCCGTAATTGACGGTAAATATGCAATACTGCTTCTTTTTCTGAGTTACAAGGATCTTTTTGTAACGTATTGTAAATAATCCCAAAATCAGAAATAGTCGATAATTCTTTATGCAGCAATATTGTTTTAGCACCAGAATTAATAATTTCGTCAATGTGATCATTATCAAGCACAGTTTCCCGATCAATGATAATTTCATTTCTTTCAATAGAAACTACTTCGCCGGTATCTTCATCCACGAAATCTTCAATCCATGTTTTTAAAACACGTGCAGCCAACTTTCGACCTACAAATTTTTTCAATCCTGATTTAGAAACCTTAATTTCATCAGCAAGACCAAAAATTTCTAAAATGTCTTTATCGCCCTCGAAGCCAATAGCTCGGAGCAAAGTAGTAACTGGCAATTTCTTCTTACGATCGATATAAGCATACATTACACTGTTTATATCGGTTGCAAATTCAATCCATGAACCCTTAAAAGGAATAACACGGGCCGAATACAATTTAGTTCCATTGGCATGCATACTTTGACCAAAGAAAACGCCTGGTGAACGATGCAACTGCGAAACAATTACCCGTTCTGCTCCATTAATAACAAATGTTCCTTTAGGAGTCATATATGGCACTGTACCTAAGTAAACGTCCTGAACCACGGTATCGAAATCTTCGTGATCGGGATCGGTACAATATAGCTTTAACTTAGCCTTTAAAGGAATACTGTAAGTAAGTCCCCTTTCAATGCTTTCCTCAATGGTATATCTCGGAGGATCAATTGAATAATCAAGAAATTCAAGTACAAAGTTGTTACGTGTGTCTGTTATTGGAAAATTTTCGGTAAAAACTTTATATAACCCTTCTTCTCTTCTTTTCTCGGGGGTTGTATTTATTTGAAAAAAATCAGTAAAGGATTTTAATTGAATCTCCAGAAAATCTGGGTATTCAAGCTGATTTTTTATTGATGCAAAACTAATCCTTTCTTGATAGGTATTTGAAGCCATAATTACAAATATAAATTGAACTTAAAAATAACAACAAAAAGGCTTAATCCCGGTTATACGGGACTAAACCTTGTAAGTCTATATTATTGGAGTATCTTATTTAAGTTCAACTTCAGCTCCAGCTTCTTCTAATTTAGCTTTTAATGCTTCAGCTTCGTCTTTAGCTACTCCGGTTTTAACTTCTTTTGGTGCTCCGTCAACCAATTCTTTCGCTTCTTTTAGTCCAAGACCAGTAAGTTCTTTCACTAATTTCACTACTTGTAATTTTTGACCACCGGCTGATTTAAGGATTACATCAAACTCAGTTTTTTCTTCAGCAGCAGCCACTTCGCCACCACCAACTGGACCAGCAATTGCCACAGCTGCAGCTGCAGGAACAATTCCGTACTCTTCCTTAAGGATTGCAGCCAATTCGTTAACCTCTTTTACAGTCAAGTTAACCAACTCTTCTGCAAATTTTTTTAAATCTGCCATTTTCCTCTATTTTAAAATTAAATGTTTACTAAAAAATTTACTCTATTTCTCTGATAATGTTTTAAGAACACCTGACAATGTTGAGCCTCCAGACTGGAGAGCTGAAATAACATTTTTTGCAGGCGATTGTAACAAGCCGATAACATCACCAATAAGTTCATTTTTGGTTTTGACGTTAGCTAATGCATTCAGCTGGTTATCACCAATATAAACCGACTCTTCAACGTATGCAGCTTTTAAGATTGGCTTATCGCTCTTCTTTCTTAACTCTTGAATCATTTTACCTGGCACGTTTGCCATATCAGTAAACATGATAGAAGTAGCGCCTTTCAAAACTTCAAACATCTCTGAATAGTCTGTCCCGGTTTGCTCCATAGCTTTCCTGAGCAAGGTATTTTTTACAACTACCAACTCAATATCTTTTTCAAAGCATTTTCTACGCAACATACTGCTAGCCTCAGCGTTTAAATCTGAGATATCAGTAAGGTAAAAATGTGATGCTTCTTTGAGCTTTTGAGCAAGTTCGTTGATAACAACAGCCTTATCTTCGCGCTTCATAACTTATAATTTTTACTCATCAATTGTTTTAACATCCACTGGAATACCAGGGCTCATGGTACTCGATATGTAAATACTTTTTACATAGGTACCTTTAGCTGCAGCGGGTTTAAGTTTCAATATGGTATCAATCATCTCTTTGGCATTTTCTTTAATCTTTTGTTCATCAAAAGATACTTTTCCAATACCTGCATGAATGATTCCATACTTATCCACTTTAAAGTCAATTTTACCTTGCTTAACCTCTTTAACAGCTGCACCAACATCCATTGTAACGGTGCCACTTTTAGGGTTAGGCATTAAGCCACGGGGTCCAAGAACTCTACCAAGTGCGCCAACTTTAGCCATTACCGGAGGCATTGTGATGATAACATCTACATCAGTCCAACCACCTTTAATTTTTTCGATATAATCATCGAGGCCAACAAAATCAGCACCTGCGGCTTTAGCTTCCTCTACCTTTTCTGGGGTACATAGCACTAAAACACGCGTTTCTTTTCCTGTTCCATGAGGTAATGAAACAACACCACGAACCATTTGATTTGCTTTTCTAGGATCAACGCCCAAACGGACATCAATATCTACAGAAGCATCAAACTTTGTGGTAGTCACCTCTTTAACCAACTTCGAAGCTTCAGACAACTTATACAGTTTACCTGTTTCAATTTTATCTGCAACTTTTTTTCTGTTTTTCGTTAGTTTAGCCATTTAAACTCGAGGTTTTTTAATTAATTTTTTCCGGGTACTTCACCTGAAATTGTCACGCCCATGCTACGTGCAGTTCCTGCAACCATGCTAGCTGCCGACTCTAAAGTAAATGCATTTAAATCAGGCATTTTATCTTTAGCAATCTCATTAACTTGGTCCCAGGTAATAGAAGCCACTTTATTACGATTTGGCTCAGCTGAGCCACCCTTAAGTTTTGCTGCTTCTAAAATCTGTATTGCAACAGGGGGGTTTTTTACGATAAAATCAAATGACTTATCGGAATAAACTGTGATAATTACCGGAAGAATTTTGCCGGCACTATTTTGAGTCCTTGCATTAAATTGTTTGCAAAACTCCATAATGTTCACACCCTTAGAACCCAGGGCAGGACCAACAGGCGGAGAAGGATTGGCAGCCCCTCCTTTAATTTGCAATTTAATCATTGCACTAACAACTTTTGCCATAATAAATAAAATTATTCTTTAACAACCTGCATAAAACTTAGCTCTACGGGAGTTTTTCGCCCAAAGATTTTCACTGAAACTTTCAGCTTTTTCTTCTCCTCATTAACTTCTTCAATTATCCCGCTAAAACTATTAAAAGGTCCATCAACTACTTTGACAGTTTCTCCCACGATATAAGGAATGTTGAGTTCTTCTTCGCTTTCAGCAAGTTCATCTACTTTACCTAATATCCTGTTCACTTCTGCAATCCTTAAAGGAGTAGCCTCACCGCCTGTACCAAGGAAGCCTAATACATTTGGTATGTTTCGAAGTATATGTGGAATTTCACCAACAAGGGCAGCCTCAATAAGCACGTAACCTGGAAAGAAGCTTCTATCTTTGCTAATTTTTTTCCCATTTCTGATTTGATAAATCTTCTCAGTAGGAATTAAGACTTGGGAAACGTATTCCTCTAATTTTAAATGGGAAATTTCGCTTTCGATTTGTTCTTTTACCTTTTTTTCTTTACCGCTTATTGCGCGCACTACATACCACTTCTTTTCCATCTCACGTAAGGATGATTAATAAAACATTCTGTAAACTAGTTCCATTACTTTTGTAAATGAAACATCCATTACATAGATGACAAGGGCAATAATTAAGGAAGCAATCATTACAACAACCATACTGTTCTGTAACTCCGTCCAAGTAGGCCAGGTCACTTTATGTATTAGTTCGTTGTAAACATCTTTAAAATATTCTCTTATTTTACGCATCTTAAAATAAAATTAGCACGGGAGGAGCGACTCGAACGCCCGACACCTGGTTTTGGAGACCAGTGCTCTACCAACTGAGCTACACCCGTGAATATTAAAAGAATCCGTTTTAGCGGATTCTTTTAATCAATTATTCACTTATTCAATGATTTCTGTGATCTGACCTGCACCTACGGTTCTACCACCTTCACGGATAGCAAAACGCAAACCAACGCTACAAGCCACAGGGGTGATTAAGTTAATTTGAATACTAACATTATCACCAGGCATTACCATCTCAGTTCCTTCTGGCAACATAATTTCACCTGTTACGTCCAAGGTACGCAAGTAGAATTGAGGACGGTAGTTGTTATGAAATGGAGTATGACGGCCACCTTCTTCTTTCTTCAATACATAGATCTCAGCTTTCACTTTGGTATGAGGAGTAACTTTTCCAGGGTGGCTGATAACCATACCACGCTTGATTTTGTCCTTGTCAACACCACGAAGTAACAGACCTACGTTGTCTCCTGCTTCACCTCTGTCAAGTATCTTACGGAACATTTCAACTCCGGTTACTACTGATTTCATTGCAGCTGCTCCCAAACCAATAATTTGAATTTCCTCTCCCGTTTTGATAACTCCTGTCTCAATACGTCCTGTAGCAACGGTTCCACGACCGGTAATTGAAAACACGTCTTCAACTGGCATTAAGAAAGGCTTATCAATTTCTCTGGTGGGAATTGGAATCCAACTATCTACGGCATCCATTAATTCCATAATTTTTTCAACCCATTTCGGCTCGCCATTAAGACCACCTAGAGCTGAACCTCTGATAACAGGAGCATTAGCACCATCGAATTCATAAAAATCCAATAAATCACGGATTTCCATTTCTACTAACTCTAAAAGCTCTTCATCATCAACCATATCCACCTTGTTCATGAAAACTAGAACCTTAGGTACGTTTACTTGACGAGCTAACAGAATGTGTTCGCGGGTTTGAGGCATTGGGCCATCAGTAGCCGCAACTACTAGAATAGCACCATCCATTTGAGCCGCACCAGTTACCATGTTTTTAACATAGTCAGCGTGACCCGGGCAGTCAACGTGAGCATAATGACGTGCTGCAGTTGAATACTCTACGTGTGCAGTATTAATAGTAATACCACGTTCTTTTTCTTCCGGAGCGTTGTCAATTGAAGCGAAGTCCCGGAATTCAGAAAGACCCTTTTCAGCCAACACTTTAGTGATAGCAGCGGTCAAAGTTGTTTTTCCATGGTCAACGTGACCAATGGTTCCAATATTAACGTGAGGTTTATCCCTCTTATACGTTTCTTTAGCCATAATTCCTAATTATTACTAATTCAACAAAAATTTATTCCCAGTCTTAGAGCCAAAGATGGGAATTGAACCCATGACCTCTTCCTTACCAAGGAAGCGCTCTACCCCTGAGCTACTCCGGCATTAATTGAGCGGGAGACGGGATTCAAACCCGCGACCCTTAGCTTGGAAGGCTAATGCTCTATCGACTGAGCTACTCCCGCTTATTAATGTCAAATGTTTGGTGGGGAGAGCAGGATTCGAACCTACGAAGACGTACGTCAGCAGAGTTACAGTCTGCCCCAGTTGGCCACTTTGGTATCTCCCCAAATTAAATCACGAAATTTTAGAACGCAATAATATTGAGCCGGTAGAGGGATTCGAACCCCCGGCCTGCTGATTACAAATCAGCTGCTCTGACCAACTGAGCTACACCGGCGATATTTTAAGAACAATTTTACCTTTCAAAATGGTTGGCAAATGTATGAATTTATTTTTTTAAATCGCAAAAATCAACATCTTTTTTTTCTAAGTATTTAAATATTTTTTTTACCCCTTCTTGTAAACAATAATTTAGTATTAACCTACATATATTATTAATATACTAAGGTTATTTTAACTTAAAAACTTAACCATGTTTATTTAATTGTTGGACTCAGCATAGTGTTAATGAAT
>DYQV01000489.1 GCA_020719105.1 Rikenella microfusus | reverse complement strand
TCCCGCCTTCTGCGGGATAAACTTCTCGTCCTGTTTTGGTGCCCAGAACAGGACTCGAACCTGCACAACCTTGCGGTCACTAGTCCCTGAAACTAGCGCGTCTACCAATTTCGCCATCTGGGCCTTAAAAGATACTTCAACTTTATTTTTGTAGAACGGATTGCAAAAATAACCATTTTTTGGGTTTATAAAAGTTTTGGAAGGCTTTTTTTGTCAGCTAACTTTACCAAAAAATTTTCAATCTAAAAATGACTTATCCTTTTGACATGGCATAAATTTATCGAATACTTAAAAAAAATAAACGTTATATTTTGTTTTTAAAAAATCAATTACTTTATTTGTATGACAAAATTGATTGAAATGGTTAACAATTGTAAAAATATTTGGTGGTGGCATAACAGTTTATTACGACAGTAATGAAATTAGGTCCACTTGCCTAAACTTTATTAAAGCCTGTCGTAACACCCGACAGGCTTTTTTTAATAAAAAAAATAAAATTATGAACATAAAGATACAAATACAAGCATGGCGTTGGCAGGAGCCTTACTTAAACGGGTGAGAGCGGATAGCCTATGCTTAATTTTAACGAATTATGAGCGACCCCGGATCACCCGGGAGCCGCTTTTTTTTTATAAAACTTTTTAAATAATTGATACGATGACACCTTCTTATTTTACTGTAAATACCAAAGAACTGCTGGCCGATGTGCTCACTCCGGTTGCCATTTATCTGAAACTGCGCGATGTATTCCCCAATTCCATCCTGTTGGAAGGCGCCGACTTTAAAGCTGGGGAAAACCAATACTCTTTTATCTGTTTGGAGCCGATTGCCTCCATAAAAGCCTTGGGCAACAAAGTAACCATTCAGCATCCCAGCGGAAAAGAGACCACCCAAGTGCTGAATAAAATGAGCGAAGCTACTGAATTGCTCAGCCGGTTTGCCCATTCGTTCGAATCAAAAAACTCCCTTGAAAAAGTTCCTGCTACCGGATTATTCGGGTATTCCACGTATGAAGCCGTAACCTATTTTGAGGATATTGAATTAAAAACGGTAGCCGACCACAAGCAAATTCCCGATATGCTTTACCAATTCTACAAATATATTGTCGCCATCAACCACACCAGCAATAAGATCATGCTGATTGAACACATTTTTAACGGCGAACAATCAAATCTGCAATTCATTGAAGACCAGTTGCTGTACCGGACATTTGCCATATATCGGTTCAATACTGTAAACGGGGAAGAAACAAACGTCAGTAATCAGCAATACATGGAAATGGTGGCTAAAGGAAAAGAGCATTGCCTGCGCGGCGATGTGTTCCAGATTGTGCTTTCCCGTTCGTTCAGCCAACAATTCAATGGCGACGATTTCAATGTGTACCGCGCATTACGCTCCATCAACCCATCGCCATACCTCTTTTATTTCGATTATGGAAGTTTCAAGTTGTTCGGCTCGTCACCCGAATCACAAATAAAAACCGAAAAGGGCAAAGCTTACATCAACCCAATTGCCGGAACTTTCCGTCGTACCGGACACGACAACGATGATAAAGAACTGGCAAAAAAACTGGCTACCGACCCCAAAGAAAACAGCGAACACATTATGCTGGTCGATTTGGCCCGGAACGACTTAAGCCGCAATGCCGACCAAGTAAAATTGAACTATTTCCGCGAAATTCATTATTACTCGCATGTGCTGCACATGGTTTCTGAAGTAGAAGGAAAAATACGCCCAGGAACCGATCCCATCCGGATATACGCCGATACCTTTCCAGCAGGGACCTTGACCGGTGCCCCGAAATACAAAGCCATGCAACTCATTGACCGGTACGAAAACCAGGCACGCGGCTTTTACGGCGGATGCATCGGAAATATCGGCCTAAACGGCAAAATCAATCTGGCCATCACCATCCGATCGTTCATGAGCAAGAACAATACCCTTCATTATCAGGCTGGTGCCGGGATTGTGGCCGATTCGAACGAGGAAAGCGAATTGAATGAAGTTAATAATAAACTAGCCGCTTTAAAAATGGCCATTGAGGAAGCGAAGAAGATTTGAGTTTAGATTTTAGAGATTAGAATTTAGAAGACAGGAGTTGGAAGTAAGAAGGCTGAAGAAATCAGTAAAAAAATAAAATTATCTTTGAGTCCGCTCCGAAAAGTCATCCGATGAATCAATTATTAAAATCGGAGATTATATTTAACTGGTAATCTGCTAATTAGAAATTCATCGGATGACTAATTTGGGATTTTTTAGCTTTTCGGAGTGGATTCATCTTTAAAAATTGAAGTTTTAATTTTGAA
>DYQV01000488.1 GCA_020719105.1 Rikenella microfusus | reverse complement strand
TTATTTTATTCTCATTTTGTAGAAAGAACGATATACAAAGTATAAAGCTATAGCTAAAAAAGCATATCCAATATAATGAGCTACATCCCTAAAATGTACTGATATGGCTATTTCCATTGCCAATAATCCAAACAAAGTAGTAAACTTAATGATGGGATTTAAAGCTACCGAAGATGTGTCTTTAAAAGGATCACCTACGGTATCACCTACAACAGAGGCCGCATGCAGCTCAGTCCCTTTTTCACGCATATCTACTTCAATTACTTTTTTAGCATTATCCCAAGATCCACCGGCATTAGCCATAAAAATAGCTTGATATAATCCAAAAAATGCTATGGATAATAAATAACTGATAAATAATGAAACCGGTGCTGCATATTCTAATTTTTCCTCCGGAGACATGGCATCAGTTAAACCGGTAGGAGCTGATATAAATGCAAAGGCTAAGGCAAAAGAGAAAATAGCAACAAAGATATTAATCATCCCTTTTTGAGCATAAACAGTGCATATTTGAACTACTTCTTTTGATTTTTCCACATCGGCTTTTCTGGGAGCATTGGGATCTAAGTTGATATTTTCTTTAATATAAGCTACCGCTCTACTCGCTCCGGTAGAAACTGCTTGTATAGAAGCTCCGGAAAACCAATAGATGACAGCTCCACCCAATAAAAATCCAAAAATGGTATAAGGATTCAATAAATTTAATATTAATTCCGGTTCTATTCCTAAACTATGTTGTATCACTAATATCAAGGAGAAAATCATGGTTGTAGCTCCCACCACTGCGGTTCCTATTAACACCGGTTTTGCAGTAGCTTTAAAGGTGTTTCCGGCTCCATCATTGGCTTCTAAATAATATTTTGATTTCTCGAAATCGGGTTTAAACCCAAAGTCTTTCTCAATTTCTTGATTAATATTGGGGACTTCTTCTATCAATGAAAGTTCATAAATAGATTGTGCATTGTCAGTTACAGGTCCATAACTGTCCACTGCAATTGTTACGGGACCCATTCCAAGCATTCCAAAAGCAACCAACCCAAAGGCGAAAATGGAAGGATATATCATCAATTCAGCTAATCCAAATGTGCTGGCAAAATAGGCTATTCCCATCAACATAAAAAAGACCATACCTTGCCAAAAGGCACTGAAGTTTCCGGCTACCAATCCTGCTAATATATTTAAGGATGCTCCTCCCTCTTTTGAAGCTTGCACCACTTCATCTACGTGTGCAGATTTTGGACTGGTAAATAATTTTGTAAATTCAGGAATCAAGGCAGCTCCCAGCGTTCCGGCACTGATGATGGTAGATAACGATATCCAAAGATTATTGCCTAAATCTCCAATGGTTATATAACTAACTATAAAAGTTACTGCTATAGATAAAAGGGAAGTTATCCAAACCAGTGAAGTCAATGGTTTTTCAAAATCAAGATCATCTACATGGTTATATTTTGCTTTGGTAATAGCTCCGTTGATGTAAAAAGAAACAATAGAAGTAACAATCATTAAAATACGCATGACAAAAATCCAAACTAACAATTGGGTTTGCAAGGAAGTATCCGATATAGCTAATAAAATAAATGAAATCAAAGCTACACCTGTTACCCCATAAGTTTCAAAACCGTCGGCGGTAGGTCCTACTGAATCTCCTGCATTATCACCAACACAATCGGCAATAGTACCTGGGTTTCTAGGATCATCTTCCCCAATTTTAAATATAACTTTCATCAAGTCGGAACCTATATCGGCTATTTTTGTAAAAATCCCACCCGCAATTCTCAATACCGATGCTCCCAATGATTCTCCAATAGCAAATCCAATAAAACTAGCACCGGCATATTGACTTGGGACAAACATTAAGATGACAAGCATTAATAATAATTCCAATGAAATAAGCACTACACCTATACTCATTCCCGCTTTTAACGGAATATTTAATAATTTGATAGGCTTGCGTTCCAATGATGAAAAAGCCATTCGGGCATTAGCCAAAGTATTCATTCTGATTCCAAACCAAGCCACAGCATAAGAGCCTAAAATTCCTAAGACAGTCCAACCCAATATAATTAAAACGCCTACTATTCCAAAAGAGTCTTCAGAAAGGTAGCCAAAATAAAAAGCCACAGTTGCGCCAATAATAATAAATAACAATGCCAATAATTTGCCTTGTTGGATAAGATACGTTTTCCCTGTTTCATAAATTACTTGTGCTACATCTAGCATAGATTTATGGGCTTTGAGGTTTTTAACTAAAATAAATTGATATAAACCAAATCCTAATCCGAGTATTGTAATGAGAAAACCCCAA
>DYQV01000487.1 GCA_020719105.1 Rikenella microfusus | reverse complement strand
ATCGCACATTCACACCTTTCGCTGTGCTCAGGTATGAATAAAGCGGGTTAATTATTTTTAATTGTTTTGATTTTATTTTTATCCTTATACATCAAAATTTAATGTCAGAATAAGTAATTTTTCCGAAGTAATTCATTACCCTTGTATTATACACAAAACAATAACAAAACATGGCAAAAATTCTGGTATTAGGGGCAGGTATCTCAGGACACACGGCTGCTGCATTTCTTAAAAAAAAGCTTGGTAAAAAACACCAGGTTGTTGTAGTCAGCCCCACGTCCTATTATCAATGGATACCTTCGAACATATGGGTTGGCGTTGGCAAAATGACAGTAGAGCAGGTACGCTTTAAATTAAAAAAAGTGTACGACCGATGGGGTATTGATTTCCGGCAAGCAAAGGCTACCGAAATATTTCCGGAAGGAGGCAATGGATTGGAACACCCTTTTGTAACTATTGAATATACTGATGAAGCCAATGCGGGGAAAACGGAGAACATTGATTACGATTACCTTGTAAATGCCACCGGCCCAAAATTGAATTTTGCCGCAACCGAAGGTCTCGGTCCTGGTAAATTTACCCATTCGGTTTGCAGTTGCGACCATGCTGCATCAACTTGGGAAGCTCTTAAAGGCTGCTTCACGAGAATGCAAAATGGCGAAAAACTCCGTTTCCTTATTGGTACAGGGCATCCAACTGCCACCTGTCAGGGGGCAGCTTTTGAATATGCACTTAATGTAGCCCACCTGATAAAAGAAAGAGGATTGCAAGATAAAGCAGATATTACCTGGATTTCGAACGAATACGAATTGGGCGATTTTGGCATGGGTGGCGCTTTTATTAAAAGGGGTGGTTATATAACACCCACAAAAGTATTTAGTGAATCTATTTTTGCAGAGTATGGTATAAAATGGATAAAAAGGGCGGGAGTAAAAAAAGTTGAAGAGGGCTTGGCTCACTACGAAACCCTTACCGGGGAAATGAAAACCATAAGCTTTGATTTTGCCATGCTAATTCCCGCTTTTGCAGGAGTGGGATTGAAAGCTTATAATAAAGTAGGTGAAGATATAACTGCGCAGTTATTTGCGTCCAATGGGTTTATGAAAGTTGATGCCGACTATTCTGCCAAGGAATTCGAGGATTGGTCGGTTGATGATTGGCCCTCAACTTACCAAAGTCCTGTTTTTTCGAATATTTTTGCCCCAGGAATTGCCTTTGCACCACCACACCAGATTTCAAAACCCATGAAAAGTCCTAATGGTACATTAATAACCCCTGCTCCTCCCCGAACCGGTATGCCTTCAGGGGTAATTGGTAAAATTGTGGCGCTTAATATCGTTGAACATATAAAAACGGGCAGAACCGACTTTAAGCACAAAGCTTCTATGGGACGGATGGGCGCAGCCTGTGTTGTTTCTGCCGGTTACGGCATGCTAAAAGGGAACGCCGCAACCATGACCGTATTTCCTATTGTCCCCGATTGGGAAAAGTATCCCCAATGGGGCAGAGACATTCAATATACAGTTGGCGAAGCTGGATTGGCCGGACATTGGATAAAAATATTCCTTCATTATATGTTTTTACATAAAGCAAAAGGCTATCCATTTTGGTGGTTGCTTCCAGAATAAATCAATTGTTTTTACACAAATTAGAATTATTATATGGCTAAGAATATTGTACGTGCATACTACGATGAGTCGTATCCACCCATACCGACAAAAGCAACGCGCTATTGGCGTAAAAACCTAATATGGCAAGCTTTGCGGTTTGTTTTGCTAAACCTTAAAATAATGCGAATTATTGTTGGAGG
This sequence comes from Rikenella microfusus, assembly GCA_020719105.1. Taxonomy (GTDB): domain Bacteria; phylum Bacteroidota; class Bacteroidia; order Bacteroidales; family SZUA-534; genus GWE2-40-63. The sequence goes on along the minus strand of DYQV01000487.1, from coordinate 498 downwards.
GCATTCCTAAATTTTTATAAGAGAGAGGTTTACCTTCTACATGAGTAGAATCAAGCAGAACCTGAAACCTTCTGCAATTATTCAGTGGTGGGCTTGGATCACCTTGCTCCAGCAAGGTTTTGGGCAGACAGCACCTAATCCTGATAGAATTCGTGTGTTGACATGTCGGCGATCCATTGGATGAGTTTAGGTTGGTAGAACTAAAAAAAACTCAACCAATGCATCTTTTATTTCGAAAACCTGTAGGGGAAATCGAAGCACCTAATTCGCTATTCTTCTTTCTCGCAGTAAGCTCTGGGAGTTCACAAAGCCCAGCACGATTAACCTACCATGCTTGAGGATACCCGCGGTAACAGGGTAACAATGAGCTTTAAACTTGTAAGGTGCTTTATGTAAAAGCACCCTATAAGTTTGAACAGGAATGGATTCCAAATTATGTAATTAGTTTTTAACCCGGATTATTCATTAATAATCCTGACGATTAAGCTACACCTCAAT
>DYQV01000486.1 GCA_020719105.1 Rikenella microfusus | reverse complement strand
TCTAATCTCTAAAATCTAATTTGTCTTCCAACCTATTTCTTCTTCTTGGTTCCCGCTTTTTTGCGCTTTGCCTCAAATTCCTCATTTTCGAGGATCAGTGATTTCCAATCGGTTTCATTTTCAGTTGACTGCATCACTTCCAAGATATCTTTGTATTCTGTTTTACTCATTTCAAGCACAGCAATCTTGCTTCCTAAAAAACCTTGAATTTCATCCAAAATAGGCTTTTCCTCCTTGCTGCAAAACGAAACAGCCAAGCCTTTTGCCATTCCTCGTCCGGTGCGGCCTACCCGGTGAACATAATTTTCCGAAACATCAGGTAAATCGTAATTTACTACAAAGTCAACATTCGGTATGTCAATTCCCCGCGAACTTACATCGGTGGCAATAAGAACTTTTACATCACCGGTTTTAAACCGTTTCATCACACCAAACCGATCGTTCTGATCTTTATCTCCATGAATAGTAATGGTTTCAATACCAACCCGTTCCATCGCCAATTTAACTCGTTCAGCGCGCACCTTAGTCCTTACAAATATCATTATTTTGCTGGTGTGGTTTTCTTTTATCATACGTTCCAAGAAGAACCGTTTATCGTCCATCTCAATAAAAACCACGGAATGTTCAATGTTTTTCGACACCGGATCTTTGGGCGAAACCTGAATACGAATTGGATTTTCGACCAATGAATAGGCCAATTTTTTAATAACATCATTTATAGTGGCTGAAAAAAACAGGGTCTGGTGCTTCCTGTTCAGTTTCCGTTTTATATCCTGAATGTCTTTAATAAAGCCTAAATCGAGCATGTGGTCGGCCTCGTCCAGAATCAATATCTCAATCCGATCAACCAATAAATGGCCTTGGCTGATTAGGTCGAACATTCGGCCAGGAGTTGCTATCAAAATATCAAAGCCTTCCTCTAACCGATCAATCTGGGTATCTTGCTCAACGCCGCCATAAATTCCATACGCTTTTACCTTGGTATGACGGCTCAATTTGTCAAACACCTCGGTTATTTGTTGCGCCAACTCCCGGGTTGGAACCATTACCAGACATTTAATACCATCATTACGTTGTTTCATTTTGCCCCGATGAATCATATCAATTACAGGAATAGCAAAAGCAGCCGTTTTTCCAGTGCCTGTTTGGGCAATGGCCAATACATCTTCGCCTTTTAAAATAGGTGGAATTGACTTAAACTGTATATCGGTAGGTTTAATAAAACCTAGTTTAGCCAGATTTTTCTTTAGCTCCTGCGAAATATAATAATCTTCGAATTTCATGGATGTTTGATTTTATTGATAACCATTTTTTGTAATAAACACCAACAACTAATTTTAATGAATTATCGCTTTGATAAGAGCTTCAATGTCTCTTTTATTAAAGTCTCAAAGATATTTATAAAACCTATATAATCCATTACAAAAAGGTTCTATTAAATAAGGTTTTGCCTTACAAACCTGAAGGTAAAATACTTGAAAAACCGATAATTAAGTGAAAATTTTCAATCCATTAGAATTTTTATTCATTGCTATTTGAAATTACAGCTTTGCGTTGTACATTTAGCCATGAAAATAACTTTAATTAACTACTCTTTTGCCTTTAGAGCATTTATAACCATTGTATTATTAAGTATTGTTTTAGCTTGCCAAACAATAGAAAAAAAAACATCCACCTCGGAAAAAGCCGATTATAATGAAATAAAAGCCACTAAAGTTACTATCAACTTTAATCAGTCATTCATTATTAAAGAAATAAAATATGGTCAAAGCATGTCCGATATTTATGTTTCTGGAACCGGATTCACAAATTCTACCCAAATTCTGACTTTTACCAAAGTTGCCCCATTGGAAACTTTTTGGGTAACCGATTTAGATGAAAACGGTTACGAAGAGCTATACCTGATAATTAGATCAGTAGGTTCAGGAGCTAAAGCATCAATAATAGGCATCGCCTCAATGGATGGAAAGTCATACAAAACAATTTTCAATCCGGAAAATGATGGCAACTTCAAAGAAAAATTAGTCTATTTAGAAGGTTATCAAGGGCATGATTCCATTTTTGTTGAACAAAATAAACTTTACCGAATGTTTCCTGTTTCGGAAAGTAATCGTTACACTGAATCTGAAATAAAACAATTCCGTATGATAACTTACCGGTTGGTTCTATACAATAAATCATATTCTTTACAAATGGACACCTTTTTAAATCAAGAGTTGCACCCTTAAACAACGTTGACTAATAAATGGTTACCAAAAATAAACCCGGATTATTCATAAATAATCCTGACGATTAAGCTACACCTCAATAT
>DYQV01000485.1 GCA_020719105.1 Rikenella microfusus | reverse complement strand
GTTCGACTACAGGGGCAATGGCATAGGCCACCGCAACTTACAGGAACGGCTAAAACTGTTTAACGGAAGTTTTGAAAAAAGCGGAGGGAATAATGGGGGAAATACCTATCTTGTTCAGATACCGTTATCACGAATAAATGTATAGTTGCTTATGGACAAAAAAGTTACCACCATACTCATGGCCGACGATCATCCCTTACTTTTAGAAGGTTTGGTAAAGCAAATTGAATCGTGCAATTCTTACAAATTGGTCGGGCAGGCAACCAACGGAAATCAAGCATGGGAATTGCATAAAAAGTTAGCCCCCGATATAACCATTCTCGATATTGACATGGATGGTATGGATGGTATTGAATTAACCCAAAAAATAAAAAACAAAAACCTATGCTCAAAAGTAATTCTACTAACCATGCATAATGAGCCGTGGGTTATTTATCGGGCAAAGAATGCCAACCCCGATGGTATTTTGCTTAAAAACATTCATAGAGAACAATTTATTGCAGCTATTGAAAGCGTCATAAATGGGAAAAAATACTTTTCACCCGAAATTGAGGCACTTGTTAAAGAAGGGGTCATGCTCGATAGCTCCTTATTAAGTTTAACAACCCGCGAACTTGAAGTACTTCGATTAATTGCTTGTGGGGTATCCACCAAAGAAATTGCTGATCAGCTTAACATCTCAATAAATACAGTTGAAACTTACCGGAAAAACTTATTTCTAAAATTCAACGTAGCAAATATGGCGGTACTGGTTAAAAAAGCAGTTGAATTGGGTATAGTATAGTATTTTTTACTTGCAAAAATACATCGATCAACCACCAAACCTTCCATATTAATACTAATTTAGCAACTTAACTTACCAAATTTAGCTAAATATAGTAAGCTGTGTTTTCAAATTCATTATAATTTAGTAAATTTGCAGGTACAAAAAAGCAAATTGATTATTATATGGAATGGATGAACCGAACTTTAGAGAATCAAATTAGCGATAAGGTGCAACCTGGTAAAGTTTTTATTCTTTATGGCGCACGACGGGTTGGAAAGACATCGGTTATTGAGAAATTTCTGAGCAATTCAACTTTTAAATACTTTTCAGGCACTGGCGATGATATTCAATTGAGGACGATTTTATCGTCGGAGAATAAAAATTTGATCAACACTTCGTTTCGAGGGTACAATATTGTTTTTATAGATGAAGCGCAACGGATTCCTAATATTGGTTGGGGACTAAAACTTTTAATTGATGCCAATCCCCAACTTAAAGTAATTGCAAGTGGTTCTTCATCTTTTGAATTATCAAACAAACTGGTAGCACCCTTAACCGGCAGGCAAATTGTTTATTCCCTTTTCCCGATGTCAATGATGGAAATGGCTCAAAATTTAGGGGCGATGCATATTATGCAAAACCTGAACAATTACCTTATTTATGGCACCTATCCCGAAATACTTCAACTACCAAACTATAAACAAAAGCAAGAATATTTAATAACATTGAGAAACGCATATCTTTTTAAAGATATTCTTGAAATGGAAAATATAAAAAACCCTGCAAAACTGGTTGATTTATTAAAGCTGATAGCTTTTCAGATTGGGAACGAAGTATCACTCAACGAGCTGGCAAATTCGCTTGGAATTGCAAAACAAACCGTTGACAGGTATCTCGATTTGTTGGAAAAATCGTTCATTATTATAAAAGTGAGGGGTTACTCGTCGAATTTAAGGAAAGAAGTTACCAAAACCAGCCGCTATTATTTTTGGGATAATGGCATCCGGAATGCACTCATCAATAATTTTAATGACCCCACAACCCGCATGGATATGGGTATGCTTTGGGAGAATTTTTGTTTTATTGAACGGATTAAAAAGCAGGAATACCAACAATTAAATGCAAATAACTATTTCTGGCGTACATACGACAAACAGGAAATTGATTTTGTAGAAGAACGAGAAGGCCAACTTTACGGTTTTGAATTTAAATGGAATGATAAAAAGAGAACAAAAGCCCCTAAAGCTTTTATTGAGACTTATAAAAATGCACATTTTGAATGCATTACCCCTTCCAATTTTTTAGATTTTGTTTTGTGAATGCGACTCTGTTTCCCATTCGTTTCGTAGTTCATCAAGTTGCTTGTGCATATCTATTCCAGACTCTTTGGGAATTTTAGTCCTGAACTTTTCTGCAAGGTTTTGAGCCGTATTTTCGACAGGTTTTGGGATAGAAACATAGTCTAAGCTCCTCACAAGCCTCATGAAGGCATTGTATTTATTTTCAGGAATGCTTAATGTTACTTGTTTCATGATTTTATTTTTTAT
>DYQV01000484.1 GCA_020719105.1 Rikenella microfusus | reverse complement strand
CCATCGCACATTCACACCTTTCGCTGTGCTCAGGTATGAATAAAGCGGGATAAATTGTTTGGTTGTAAACCAACAAAAATTGGGCAATGGAAATTTCAAAAATAGTATGAAGTCAATTAAATAAACATTCTAATAGTGAAAGCAATTATTCCAATCATTCCAATAATCCTATTAATAACTGCTTGTGAACATCCGAAAAGCAAGGAGGAAATTAAAAAAGAGATTTTTCAAACTGAAAAGGATTTTGAAAGGATGGTATTGGAAAGGGGTGCCGCAGATGCATTTTATAATTTTGCCGATGAAAATGCAGTCATTAAAAGGGATAATGATTCACTTATTTTTGGGAAAGAAAGTATTAAAAACTATTATAAGAACAACGATAGTAAAAATGCCACCGTTAATTGGACGCCTGATTTTATAGATGTGTCAGAGGATGGGAGTCTTGGTTATACCTATGGAAAATATGTATGGAAAATTAAAGATGACTTAGGTAAAACTATTGAATACAAAGGAATTTTTCATACAGTTTGGAAACGACAACCCGATAAAAGTTGGAAGTATGTTTGGGATTAGTTTTTAAGTTAAAATTCCTTTTCAAAAGAAGGGCCGAATAGTTTTATCCACCCAGCCCCATAATCGTTTTACTTCATGAATTATTTGATGGCTGCAAACGCTTGTTCTAGGTCAGCCTTTATATCGGCAATGTTTTCGATACCTACCGATACCCGCAATGCTCCGGGTACTACCCCCGATTTCAGTTGTTCTTTTTCCGATAATTGCTGGTGTGTGGTTGAGGCTGGGTGGATTATCAGGGTTTTTGCATCGCCCACAATTTAAGAAAAGATAAAATTAGCTGTAAATAGAATAATGATTATTCATTATCTTTGTATAAAGATTGAAAAAATGAAAGCAATAGAAATAACCGCTAAGACAGATAAACAAGGCCATTTGAAGATTAACTATCCTATGAATAAAAAGGAAAGTAATGTTCGTATCATTATCCTTGTTGATGAAAAAAGCGATGAAGTGGATGAGGAGAAGTTATGGATGAATTCAATTTCCGCGAATCCGGCATTTGATTTTTTAAATGACATAAATGAAGATATTTACACCGTAACTGACGGAGAACCATTTCATGATTAAGAATTCTATTGTGCTTGTTCCTTTTCCTTTTGATGACTTTTCAGCTTCCAAGGTAAGACCTGCCCTTTGTTTAACATCTGAAATTGGAAAAAATAGCCACATTATAATTGCTTTTATATCAAGCAAAATACCAGAGGACTTGATTGAAAGTGACTTATTATTAAAAAAATATTCTCAAAATTATTTAGGGACTGGATTATACGTTGATTCGGTGATTAGATTGCATAAAATTGTGACAATTCCCAAAAATCTAATTAAAAGAAAGTTGGGTATAATTAACAATTCTGTTGAAGTTGAGGTTAAGAGAAAAATCGGACAATTGTTTGATAAATGAAAAGTGTCCTACAATAAATAAGAATTTAAGTAGCACAAAGTTGACAGAATCTTATAACATTCCAATTCCTTTTCAAAAGAAGGGCCGAATAGTTTTATCCACCCAGCCCCATAATCGTTTTACTTCATGAATTATTTGATGGCTGCAAACGCCTGTTCCAGGTCGGCTTTTATATCCGCAATGTTTTCGATACCTACCGATACCAGCAAGGCAAATGGTACCAGACCTAATTCCGATTGTTGGGTCAACTTCTTGTCCGGCATGCAATTGCAGGGTTTCAAAATGTAGTTTTGGTTGTGTCATAATCGCAACTTTTAGTTTTATTACGATACAAAATTGCACGGATTTGAAAGGTTGGAAAATCCCACAGATAGGTCATTTTATATACCATAAATGGGGTATAGGGTATTGTTATATCACGTAGTCAATGGAATCAATCATTCCGGTGCGCACAGCAAACATGAGCAGTTCAGAGGAATTGTTGATGCCAATTTTGCGGAAAATATTTTTGCGGTGGGTCATTACGGTATGGATGCTGATGTTTTTCTGATCGGCAATTTCTTTGGTAGTCAATCCGGCAGCAATTTTCTTTACAATTTCAATCTCCGAAGCGGTAAGCACAGGTGTTTCGGATGTTAAGCTGCTCGTCCGCTCATTCACCAATAGTTCCAAAACTTCTTCTGCATAAAACGATTTTTTATTCAAAGCAGCCATGCAAGCCGCTAATAATTCTTCGCTATCGGTGGTTTTATACACCATGTTTTTAATACTTAGTTTCGAAAGCTCCTTAATATCATTTTTGTAAGTTTGATTGGTAATAATCACTATTGCCAAGTCGGGGT
>DYQV01000483.1 GCA_020719105.1 Rikenella microfusus | reverse complement strand
TGTTCCTGATGCAGAATCTTCTTTCATCGCTGTTTATCCCAACCCATTTCAAAATTCAACCTGCATCAGCTATTATCTTAAAAAACAATCACAGGTTACAGTTCAAATTACCGATATTAATGGCAAATTGGTTGCAACCCTTGCCAATGAAGTCCAGAATGAGGGGATGAATGAACTTACCTGGAATGGAGATAATGACCAAAAACAGCAATTGCCGCAGGGTGTTTATTTTGCTGTTTTCAAATCTGAAAACAGCTTTGAAGTAAAACGCATTGTTTTGATTAGATAATTTGCAAAAAAACAAATAAATAATAAGTCCGTTTTAAAAGTCGAAACCTAACCCCGCTTTATTGCTGGGTTAGGTTTTTAATCAGCAATTTATGAACTTGTTAAACATCACAATTCATCTACGAAAACTGTTTTTACAATTTTTATATTTAAAACGCATAAAATGAATAAGATAGGAATTAACACCATTCTTTTGGTAATTTTGATAATCAGTTTCATGTTTTTCACTGGTCGGGTATTTTCCAGAAACACTCGTCCACCGAATGAACCAGCCATTCTTCTGCCGGGGGCGGTTTTGCCAAATGTTACCGGAACAATTGGCGAAACCCTCTCGATACCTGTTAATGCTGCCAATCTGACCAATCTGGAGGGTTTAGACATTATTATTCAATTTGATGCCGGAGTTGTACAGGTTTTAAACGCCACATTAACCGGAGGTTTTTTGGCCGGAATGAATTATATTTTGATTTTTAATATTGTACAGCCCGGCAAAATCATTATTACGATTTACGCGCAGGGAAATTTGATTTCGGGAAGTGGCAACCTTGTTTTCATCAGTTTTAAATGTCTGACTAACGGCAGTTCGCCATTAACTTTTTCAAAATTTGATGTCAACGAAACAAACTATCTGGCAAATTGCTCCAATGGCAGTATTTCCATTGGCAATTTTCAAAATCAATCAATCAGCTTCAACCAGGGCTGGACGGGGATATCATCTTATTTGATTCCACAAAACACCAACATTGTAGAAATTTTTTCTTCAATTTCTGGCAACCTGATTATTGTAAAAAACCTGGCTGGTGAATTTTACCAACCTTCCGGCAATAATACGCTTGCAACCTGGGATTATACCGATGGGTATTACGTGAAAACCAACCAGGCTACAACCCTTCCATTTATTGGGATTCAGCCCGTAGCAAAAGTTATTTCCTTAACGGTAGGTTGGAATTTGATTCCGGTATTATCTGCCGAAAATGTGAATATTGCCAGTTTATTCGCCGGAAATTTAGCGAAGGTTCAAATCATCAAAGAAGCGATTGGTATAAAAGTGTATTGGCCTGAAAAGGTAATAACCACCCTTGAATTTTTAGCGCCCGGAAAATCGTACCTGATCAAAATGAACCAGGCGGCAACCATTACTTTCAATTAGAGATTTTTACGCAGGAGAATTACAACTTCCAGCCCCTTCCGCACCCCCTGCGGTGGCCGGTTTTTGTTATGGATATGTTGGTGCATGAATCCCATAAGGTTATCTGTGATTAGCCAACCATTGCTCAAAATAAGCAGGATGAGTTCATCATTATCCGCAAAAGTTCCGAACCCGAAACCAAAGCTCAACAAATATATGATGCCTTGCAATACAAATCCACTCCCTTGATCCGCAAAAAATCCGTAGTGCTCAAAACCTGATCCCAACTCATGCTTCCCATTCAAAACAAGCAGGTTATCAGAATTTTGGTGCAAAATGGGTTAAGTTGAGATATTTTCAGGAATCAGTCTATTTTGGGCAAAGTGCTGCAGGAATATTCAAAATCAGTTTTTGTGATTGTCCTGAACTTTGTATGATACTTTGTATTTTTATTTGGGGTTATTGGAGGTTATGCTCAAATCTTTCAGGAATTTCCAGATGGCATCGAAACTTTGGCTCATTTCTTTTTCATCAAAATCGCCGTGGCGTTTTCCTTTAATAATTAGTGTCAGCAAGAAAACGCATGATTTTTTCGTATGTTGATTACACGCATATTTTTTTATTGGCACAAAGTTGTCTTTGTGCTCAAATTTTGTGTGTTTTTTGGTTAAAAAATTTGTTAGGAATGGGTTATTCTGCATAAAATGCTCTATATCATTACATTAAGGCGTACCCCTCCCATCAAAAACCCTAATTTCTCAGGTTTTTTGAGTTTATGCACACTTTTTTGCACTTCGCTCCTGGAGGGCTGCCTGGCGATCCTGCTCCAGAAGAAAGGCTCCTATCCGTCGAAGGTTATAGGCACATACTCCTAGTGCAACATACCGCGAAAAATGGTGTTCTC
>DYQV01000482.1 GCA_020719105.1 Rikenella microfusus | reverse complement strand
AGCCAGCGCGGCTTTTTTGTCAAATCCATCTCTGCGTAAGGTGAGTTAATAAAATGAATTCCAAAACTTAGTAATCGCGAATCTGACAATCCATAATCTTTTGGACGAATATTTCCAGAATGGAGAGTCATCGTAATTGTTTGAACACCTGAATACAATTCAATCGGCACAGTTGTTACCTTATTGGCATTTATTTCTACAGAAGTTGAGAAATTATTACTTGTTTGTACCATTAACATTCCCTTATCACCAAACTTGTTTGCTGATGATGGATCATACATATAACTGGGTTTAATTTGTAACAAAGCAGATTGTTGACGGGGTGTTTTAATCAAAAGGGTTGCGGGTGAAGTAGCCAATCGTATGCCAGAATTATAATCATACCAATTATTTAACAAAACCATAGTTGTGGTAAGAGCAGTTGTGTTTGTAGCAACTTGATAAACAGTAACTAATTCATCATCAACGAGAGGCGATTTTTTACCAAATACTGATTTAATGAAATTTTGTGAAGTAATATCTCCATAAGAGCCAGGTTGATATTCTGTATCCCAACTTTGGGGCTTATGCCATACCACATAGCGATAATTATGACGAGCCAATTCAGACTCGGCAGTATCATAGCAATTAACGGGTTTATTATTTACTCTAACGTCAGGCTGGTCAACTTTATCTAAAAAGAGACATAAAAACAGGGGATGTACAAAGTAAGTGCGGTCAAGATAACCCGAAACAATTCCTTTATGATGAGTCATTTGGTAAATTTGGTAATATGAAGAATAGCTCACATACCAGGCGGAAGGTGATGGTTTGATGGGTAAATCAAATACGCCGTACATTTCTTTATCGTTAGCGATTTGTTGATAGAATTGCGGAACAGGTCGCAGTTTTTCTTGCGGCCAAGGTTGCGGCCAACTTTCTACTAAAACCAACGTTATCGCCAGGCAACTGACTAGATAACGAAATTTAGAGGGGAAATATTGGATAAGCCGAGTTAGGCCAAAACTACTGGTAATGCCTACCCCGACGAATCCCATTAACATGAATCTGCCAGGAGTACGCATAAAATCGAATCCTGGTAAAGCGGTGAGGAAAGCATATGGTAAGATAATTGGCAAGTTATATTCAGTAAATTGATGTTCTCCAAATATTTTTAGAAATGGCCCAAGTGTAAAAATCATATAACACAGTACAAATAATAGCCAAGTGCGTGCAGATTTATGACCACCGATAAATGCCAATATGCAAAGAATTATTCCACTATAGCTTAATGAAATTGTGGTTTCAATTGACCATGGAAAATCATGTATCCGCAAAAAATTTGTCACCGATGCTCCAAACAATAAACTGAATCGGCTTGGCAAGAAAAATTCAATTAAATCAGGCTGATAATTAACCGTTTCTAAATTTTTATCTATGAGCAGAGCAGGATTACGAGAGATAATGGTAATTGTGGTTAATAATGGTACAATGAGAACCAATACACTACCACCAAAAATCAAGCTACGTTTCCATAATATCCAATAATTGGCACGTTCAACATTAAGCCCACCAACAATTAAAAAGAAGCTAACACCCAATACAGCAATTATAAATTGCCATCCTGAGTATAGCAATGTCAATAATAAAACAAACGCGGTAGCAACAGGCCACCAATTACTACGTTTGGGGTTAAAAATATGATGTGTGGTTAATAGGGCAAGTGGGAAAAGCCCTAAAAAAATCTTCTCTGTGTGTCCAAGTAGCCCTGCTAGGTGCATTTCTGAAGCCATTAAATAGACTCCCGCAAATATAGCAACCTCTCGTTCAAAGTCAAGGCTACGAGCAAGCAAATACATGAAATAACCTGTCAATAAAAATCCTACCAGTAATAGTCCGTTGTTAGCCGCCTCTGCCCCCCAATACCAAAAAGGAAATGAAATTAAACCCGCTACAATACCTATGCCATGCGTTAGAAGTGATGTACCGAGTGGATAATAGAGCAAGTCAGTATAAAACATGGGGCGATTCCCAAGTAGTGCTTGTTGCATATACCACATAACCCAAAGCTCATGTCGCGCGTCTCCTCCATTACTGGTCATACTGACAGTAAAATTTTTTAAAGTAGGCCAAGTGAGTCCAATGCTTAAGATGGCATATAGAAGTAAGGCTATGCCATGTTCTAGCCAGAAATTGTATAATTTTTTATGCAACTTGTTTATCATTATCCTAACACCCCACTACATGAATGATTTTATCGCCAACAGTGTAGCTTTTCCAAAACAATTTTTTACTCCATGAGATACTTTTGCGCCTATCAAAGATAATCAGCCAGCCTTCGGTAC
>DYQV01000481.1 GCA_020719105.1 Rikenella microfusus | reverse complement strand
TTCTACGAATTGTAACCTCCCCCCTAAAGTCCCCCAAAGGGGGACACTAACGCTGTAGTGTAGTTTTCAAGTAAATAATAAAAACAAAAACATGTTACTTAACTTCATTCAGGGCTAGTCCTCCCCATTGGGGAGGTGGCCGCAGGCCGGTGGGGGATTTGCAACACTATTATCAACTTCATATTTTGCTTTCCACTATTTTCAATATTTCTTCTTCCAATTGCTTAGCTTTCTGTAAAATTTCTGTGGCATCATTAATAATAGGTGTACTGAATTCTTTATTGTGCAAGCCACCTGCATTAACTTTTACATTCAAATAGGCTCCATGCACGCCGGCTCTGGCTGCAATTGCACCAACTCCGGCATCGGTAACAGAGTTTGGATTACCAATTTCGGCCATTGCTTTCATCACCTCCATTGATTCAAAGCAAAGTTGCATGGTTTTAAAAGGTACCTGAGTGGCAAATTCCGTTGCCTCTTGAATGGCTTTGGTTCTAAACGCTTTCTCTTGTTCGGAATTTTTTGGCAAACCAAAAGAATCCATAATTTTATTAAAAGCCTGAGTATCTTCGTCAACCAACTTTAATAAACGGGTTTGGAACTGCTTTGCTTTCTCCGCCCAGTTGCTGAATTCCTCCCAACGATGATCCCAACCGCTTTTATGAGCCGATAAATTTGCCACCATTCCTCCAAGGGAAACTCCCAAAGCACCCATATATGCTGCAATGGACCCACCACCCGGCGCTGGCGACTCTGAAGATGTTTCGTTGGCAAAAGCTGCTAAATCCATCATGATCAACGATTTTTTTCCTTTGGAATCTTCTTTTTCAAGAATGTATTCAATAATTTTTTTATCGGGTTCAAAAGGATACAATTCATCGAGCCCCAGCGATTTGACGGCAATTTTTATCAATTCCTTATCGGAAATCCCAACCGAACGCTGCTGTTTGCGCAGAAAATATTTACCGGTTTCCAACATAGCCTCCAAAGGAACAACACCCACCAATTCGGAACCCGTTACCCTAAGTCCACGGGCTTGAGCTCTTTCGCAAGCTTTATCGAAAGCTATATGCAAAGGAGTTACTGAAATATCCGTAAGGTTCATCGACAGTTGAGCAATTCCAAATTCCTCAATAAACCAGCCTATGGCTTTAACCGATTTTAGTAAACCGGGTTCGTTAATGGGTTCCCCTTTTTCGTTTAATAACGGTTTCTTGGTTACCGGGTCGGTTTTAGCTCGGCCCCGCTCCCGCAAGTCAAAGGCTACGGAGTTGGCTCTTCGGGTAGAAGTGGTATTTAGGTTCACATTATAGGCTATTAAAAAGTTACGGGCACCAACCGCAATAGCACCGGTTTTTTGCACAGTACTGGTGAATGTGGCCGGTCCAAAATCGGGTTTCCAGTCCGAATTCGATAATTTTTCCTTTAACCCTTCATATTCCCCGCTGCGACAGCTTGCCAAATTTTTTCTTTTAGGTTCTTTTGCTGCTGATTCATAACAATACACCGGAATATTCAATTCGTTTCCAATTCGCTCAGCTAATTTGTGGGCATAAACCACAGTTTCTTCCATGGTACTATTCGAAACTGGAATCAACGGACATACATCAGTAGCTCCAAAACGAGGGTGTGCGCCTTTATGCTTACTCATATCGATAAGCTCTGCGGCTTTTTTTACAGCTCTGAAAGCCGCTTCACAAACAGCATCAGGCTCACCAACCATAGTAACTACGGTGCGGTTTGTTGCCTTTCCGGGATCTACATCTAAAAGTTTTACCCCTTCAACTGATTCAATAACCGAAGTAATTTGTCTAATAATTGCCATATCATTCCCTTCGCTAAAGTTAGGAACACATTCGATGAGTTTTTTCATAGTTTTTTTGTGTTATCTGGTTTCATTTATTTATCTACCAATTTCTAACCCGGATTATTCTTGAATAATCCTGACGATAAAGCTATTCCTCAAAAATGGGGAAATAAAAACTCCCAATTTTGGGAATAGCTATCCCGATGTAAAATCGGGAGGGGTTTACTTGCGTGAGCTCACTTTGTTCGGTTCCCGCTTTGCAACCCAATACCCGTCGCACATTCATACCTTTCGCTATGCTCAGGTATGAATAAAGCGGGCTAAATGGCAACCTCATTTAAGTACCGAAATTTGAAATTCCCATTTTCGGCGCATACATTATACAACTTTTCAAAAAATCTGTACTGCTTGCGCCGATTTTATAATGAAAATTCATATACCCCGGCTTTTAAGCCGGGGCTATTTATATTAACCCGGATTATTCATTAATAATCCTGACGATTAAGCTACACCTCAATAT